>JAILLZ010000036.1 GCA_024692885.1 Lachnospiraceae bacterium
GTGGCTGGCTTGCCCAAATCTTCTCTGCCATAGGAGCCCACTCTTTTGCGTACTCGTCGCACTTAGCGCAAAGCTCATCTGCAGTCTCAGGTGACTCGAGGTTTGTGCTCTTTGCACCTGTTCTTGCAACCATCTCACGCAGATAGTTTGGATTCTCGAGCATCGGACATGGACGAAGATGGTTGTTGTTGAAAGGCTGTCCCTCATGGTAAGCCATAAACAACGGACTCTGTAAAATCTCAAGAATTGACTTGTCATGAATATTCGAATCTGAGTAATGAATGAATACACATGGCTCAGCATCTCCGCATGAGTTGATGTGGAAGTAGTTTCTTCCTCCGGCGATACATCCACCAACGAATTCTCCGTCGTTCTGGAAGTCCATTGGATAGAACTGAATATCGTTATTAGGATTTGTTCTGATATCACGAAGTCTCTCGATGATGTACTTTCTCTGCTCTATTGTAGGCATAAGTTCAGGAACAGCATTCTTTCCTACAGGCATGTAATGGAAATAGAAACCAAATCTTGCTCCGTTGTCTGAAAGCATCTTGAAGAACTCATCGCTGGTAACAGCTTCGATATTTGCTCTTGTGTAGCAGATAGAAGTTCCGAAAAGAATACCATACTCTTTGAAGAGTCTCATAGCATTCATTACTGCTGCATAGTGACCGTCTCCACGTCTTGCGTCGTTTGTCTCCATGCTTCCCTCGATTGAAAGGAGGCAAAGAAGGTTTCCGAGTCTCTGTGCATCTTTACAGAACTGCTCATCTATAAGTGTTGAGTTAGTAAACATAGCGAACTCAACATCTCTGTGCTTCTCGGCAAGTCTAATGATATCTGCCTTTCTTACAAGTGGCTCGCCACCTGTCATAAGGTAAAGATATACGCCAAGCTCCTTGCCTTCGGTAACTATCTTATCCATGTCTTCAAAAGACATGTTGTATTTTCTTCCGTAAGTTCCTGACCAACATCCCTCACAGTGAAGATTGCAGGCTGTTGTCGGATCGAAAAGAATGAGCCATGGGATGTTACAATTGTAAATCTCACGATTCTTTCTAATCATCTTTGTTCCGCGGAAAAATGCCTCAAATCCAAGGTTCATTATCGCGGTCTTTGCAACGTTCTTGTCGGTCTCATCAATAGTTCTGTTGATGAACTTAACCCACTTATTGTCTTTGTCGCAAAGTGACTTTTTAACAAAGTCATACTGCTCTTTTGTAAATCCGTCTCCAAAGAATCTTGAAGCCATATCAACCAGGTCGACATAGGTCTTTTCTCTGTCCTTATCCAAAGATTTCAAAATCTTGTCGATCATGACTTCTGCTGCTTTTCTTTCAGTGAAATGTGTCACTTTCTGAAGTGTTTTTGTCATTCTCTCTCAACCTCTCATCCTATAATTCCCTACACATTTGTCGCCTGATTGCATAAACAATCATTCGCAAAATCATAACGGGAAAATTTTAGCACCACACTCGTAAAAATGCAAGTTTACGTCCCCTTAAGGTGCATTTGTAATAAGTGTATACTCCGTGTCGGTGGAAATATCGTCAGCTATTCCCTCCGTCACATATATATTCTTTTCGTTATCTATCAGGATAACGTCAAAGACATCACTATGTTCTCTCCAAAACTCCACCGCTTTGTCATAGCCCATGATAAAAAGTGAAGTGGAAAGACCATCGGCAAGCGTACCGTCTGCAGAAACAATCGTAACTGATGCAAGGCCGCTATCTGAAGGATATCCTGTGGCCGGGTCTATAATATGATGATAGGTGACACCGTCCTCCTCAAAATACCTCTCATAAGCGCCTGAAGTAACCACTGCTTTATCCGTAACAGTTAATGCCAATGCGTAATCGGAAGTATCTATCGGATCCTCAATTCCTATATTCCAATCACTTCCGTCAGGCTTTGTACCCAACACCTCGATATTTCCGCCAAGATTTATTAGCGCGCTACTAATGCCATATTCTTTAAACACTTGCGCAACCTTTGCAGAAGTATATCCTTTCGTGATACCGCCAAGTTCAATCTCCATATCGGAAGGTATCGTTATGGTGCATGTCGCATCATCAAAGGTAATCTTTTTGAAATCAACCGCTGAAAGCAATCCTTCCAGTTCATCGGCATCCGGAACCCTGTTTTCATCCGTGGTAAAGCCCCAGGCTTTCATCACCGGATAGATTGAAACGTCGAAGACTCCGTCGGTCATCTCTCCGATTTCAACTGAATCCTTTATTAGGTCATAGACATCTTCCGATGCCCCTATCGACTTTGTCGTGTTTAATGCATAAACCTCACTGCTCTCAATCGTTGCTGAAACCTTTGCCTCAATATCCTTGATGCATTCCTCTGCCACGTCCAATGCCTCTGTGGCATTATCCCCATAAGCAGTGATGATCATCACGGTATCCATAGCAAAAAGATTTCTGGTTTCCTTCTTCTCGGTTCCGCAACCGCAAGCCCCATATAATGTTGTGACCACCGCCAGTCCGGCGATGGTCGTCAATAAGTATTTTCCTACTCTGTTGTTCATAAATTAATCTTCGAAGATTTCCTCTTCCTTGCCTTCCCCATCACTCTGATGCCTCGACTTAATCTTTGCAAAATGCTCCTGTCTTTTAAGCTTAAGCATCTCGCGCCCCTCGTTCAGTCTCTCAAAATCCGCAGCTCTTTCTTCTGCCGTACGTTTTCCGAAATAAAACGCGCATGCAATGATTACGGGAATAATGGCAATCACACAAACAACAAAGATTAAAAGCTTATTGTTCTTCCTTGAGGCTTCTGCGTAACCCTCAAGTCTGCTGACCTTTGCTTTTAACTTTTCAACTGCATCCAAATCATTCTCCAATGTATTTCGGATGTCCTCAAGCTTTGCAGCTTCGATTTTCGGCATATCAAACGAATTCATCACAGAGTCTTTTAAACCCAACAGTTTTGAAAGTACACTCTTATAATCCATAATAAATACCTCCCAAATAATATAGTTCATTATACCATATTTATCAAAATACAATTCACACAAAATGTATAATGTTTTTCTACAGTTTTATTCCTCTGTATCTGCCGTATACTGGCTTTCGAGAATTTTTATCAGATTCTTCACCGTGTCCTTTGTGGTGTAATATCCAAAGCCCGTTGCTACAAGATCCTCATTCAGATGCGTCTTGCCGTTTACGGTCTCCATAATGGTATCACCTATCTCCGGAATGTAATGGCTCGAATCAAAGTAATAATCCAGCCCCGTCGTAATATCATTAAGACAGCTGAAGTTCCAATAATCCGTAATCTCAGCAACTGCCTCAAGGAACTCATAATAGTCATTATCCACCGATTCCTTGTAGGTAACCTCCTGCATTGGGTTGGTAAAGAACACTGCTTCTATACCATTTTCCTCGCACAATTCTTTTATTTGCCTTATATCTTCGAGTGCTTCCTCAAAGCAATAGTCGTATCCGATATACGGTATCAATCCCGGAACATCCTCCTCTGTGAGAGTTTCAACTCCGTAGTCGCACCACCAGCCATACTCATAAAATGTGTTGCTGTAGTTTTCCGTCCTTGTATTCCTGGTTTCAAAGATAGTATCCAAAGAATCGAAAACCATATTCGGTCTCAAATACGTCTTACAAAACGTAACCAAATCCAGCTTCTCATATGGATAGCGCATCTCATAATAGTGCTGCTCAGGGGCTAAAGTATAAGCAAGACTGTCGATAGAAATATAGACCTTCTTTATATTCACGCCGTTTTCTGTAAGTGTCTTGAGATTGTCGAGATATTCATGCGGAATTCCCTCTGAGTAGCTCATGTTATAGCACTTCTCATCCTCAATGTTTTCAACATGGATAACGCCTGCTCTTGAAGATCCAAAAAGCAGGGATTCAAACTTGTCAGGATTCGCAAGTATATATTTAACTTTGATGTAGTTTTTATTTGGTTCAACACCGTTTTCTCTCACATTGCTCCAATGGAAAACATTGTAAGGATCTATAATCACACAGGGCAAAACCGTGAGTAAACCGCATATTCCAATGAATAACACGATTTTTGCTAAGAACTTTTTCATCTACACTCCCCTTAGAACTGAAAATAAACGAATGATGCCACACCATCGAATCTCTGCCAGAGAATCAAGGCAAGCACAAACGTGTAAGCGAGATACCGCACTATTCTCTTCTTTTTGCTGATGTACTCTATCACATCTACCTTGAGCGACGCGTAGTCGTAAGCAAAAAGAACAATCAATGTTATCAGTTTTATGATTCCGTCAATCGGCTTCAAGTCAACGTTTTGAATGACAGTGCTTAAATAAGTCAACGGATGGCTTATTCCGTCAGGCGTAGCCATAAATATCCACACTATTTCAGAGAATGAGTTTGCTCTGAAGAACATCCAGGCGAAGCAAACCAAAAGATACATCCAGATGACTCTGATCCACCATACGATTCCTTTTGATTCGCGTTTGAAAAACTTTGCGAAAAAGTTTTCTATTATCTGCAAAACTCCGTGAAGTGCTCCCCACAGAATAAAAGTCACATTCGCACCATGCCAAAGACCACTCACAACAAAGGTCACAAACAAGTTGAAATATCTTCTCGGTTTTGAGCATCTGTTTCCTCCGAGTGGAATGTAAACATAATCTCTAAACCAGGTTGAAAGAGAAATGTGCCATCTTCTCCAGAATTCTCCCACCGTGGTCGAAAAATACGGGCTCTTAAAGTTTGTCATAAGATTAATACCCATCAGTTTTGCACATCCGATGGCAATATCCGAATATCCTGAGAAATCACAATAAATCTGAATACCAAATAACAGGGATGCCAGAATAAACACTCCGCCGGTATAGAGATAATGATAGTTAAAGATTCCGTCCACTATGAATCCAAAAACATCCGCAATGGCAAGCTTCTTAAAGAATCCCCACGCCATGAGTTTCATGCCGTAGGTAGCCTGCTCATAATCAAACTTTTTCTCGGACTTTATCTGAGGGAGAAGGTTTGAAGTTCTCTCAATAGGTCCGGCAACAAGCTGAGGAAAAAATGAAATGAATGCTGCATAGTATCCGAAATGGTGCTCTGCCTTCACTTTTCCGTGATACACATCGATAACGTAGCTTAAAGTCTGGAATGTATAGAATGATATTCCGACCGGCAAAAGCACGTTAAGTGTTATCGGGTTCAATTTAATCGCAAAGAGTGAAAAGATTTGCGAAACGCTCTCAAAAAAGAAATTGAAGTACTTAAAGAAGAAAAGCACACCCAAGCAAACAATTGCGGTAATAGCAAGTATTACCTTTTTTTCTTTGTCCGAAGATGCTTTTTCAAGTCTTAAAGCAGCCAGATACGATACAAAAGTCGTACCAAAAATAAGGAATACATACTTTGCATTCCAACTCATGTAAAAATAATAACTGGCCGCAAAAAGTAATGCCCATCTGTATTTATGCGGAATAATCCAGTAGAGGGCAAATACTATCGGGAGAAATATCCCAAACTGTATCGAATTAAATAACATATGTTTTATCCGTCCTTGTTTGTGTATGCTATCGCTTCGATTATATCACGACATTATGCGATAACGGTCGCTATACTACAGCCAGACTTCTAAGTATAAAAAGCCATCCGGTAAGCGTAAATGCCGACAAAAACGTGCTTAGCATTACTATTGTTGATGTAAGGGAACCTTCATGTCCCATGTTTTTTGCCATTACAAAGCAACTAACCGTGGTTGCTGAGCAAAGCATGACAAGAATAGCAATAAGCTCCTGATTTGTAAATCCCAAATAAATAGCAACAGGCAAAAAGATTGCTCCAAATCCTACAAGCTTAATAAAAGTTCCTGCCAAAGCAGGTACTCCCGCATTCAATGCTTTTTTGTAATCAAACAGCGCTCCCATCGATATAAGTCCCAAAGGAGTCGCTGTGGCTCCGATGCTTGAAATAGTCTTTTTCATAATAAAAGGCATCGGAATCTTTAATGCCGACCAGAGAAGTCCAAGCAAGATACCTATGATGATTGGATTTTTTACGATTCCAATCAATGTATTTTTCATGCGATTTCCTGAGGCACTGTCTCTGTCGATTGAAGGTGAAAAGAAGCTTAAAACAGCCACCGCACACACGTTGTAAAGTGGCACCGAAGCAACTATCATGAGTGGTCCGAGACCCGTGGTTCCATAAATATTCTGTATAAATGCCAGACCAAGCATTGAAGCTGATGATCTGTAGGATGCCTGAATGAATTCACCTCGAAGCTCTCTTCTCTTTATAATATATGAAAGGAAGTACACTATCGCGATGCTGAGGAAGGTTGCAAAGAAGCAGAATAAGACGAACTTCAAATTCCATGCTTCCTTGATATCGACTGTTCCAAGGTCTCCCCACAGGAGTGCCGGGATTGCTATCTTAAATACGAAACCGTTTATTTTCGTCGCAAAGGTCTCATCGATAATGTTTATTCTTCGTAACACATATCCTACTATCATAAGCATAAAAAGGGGAAGTGTTGCGTTCAAGCTAAAAATCAGGTTTTCCATTTTGATGTCTCTTTTCTTGGGTCTAACTGTTTTCTTTTACAATGCTATGATTTTACATTTGAAAGCAATTATCGTCAACATAGCTACAAATTGGACTTAAATAAGCCGGCGGTGGAAACTTGCTCCACAGCCGACTTCTTCTCATTTTTGTTTTGCAATATGTATTTTTTTATGGTTTTATATTACATTAATTAATCTTAGAACCCAAGATTGTCATTCACCAAGATTACATGAATTCTGTCCTTATGTCTTGAGTATCTTGTAATCAAGAACTGGCAGCAGATAGTATCCGGCGATTTACAGTCCATACATGCTCCTGTTTTTGCACATGGAGTAGAAAGCCCAAATCGCTGTGCGTTTATCGGTGCAGCCACGTTTCTTGCTCTCTTCATGGCTGAGTCAACATCCGGACAAACCTTGTTCATTCCTACGATGAAGATAACATGCTTTGGTCCCTGAGCGATGGCTGAAACTCTGTTTGAGTTTCCGTCGATGTTTATAATCACACCGTCCTCTGTTATGGCATTCGCGCTGCTCAGGAAATAATCCGCATCATATGTTTCAAGCATAATCGCTCTTGGATCAGGTGCGTTTTCTCTGTCGATAAACTCGTAATTGCCCTTTTTTATGGCATCTACAAGTCCAATCTCATGGGCACTCATGGCTCCGCCCATTCCGACAGAAGAATTTTCAGGGATAAGCTCCAATGCCTTCTTCAATGCTTCCTCCTTGGTAGCGGCATAATAAGCACTCATGTTTCTTGACTCAAGGCCCTTTTTTACCTTCTCTGCCAAGAGTTCGTTTCTCTTAGTAATGTTTTCGTTCATACAACCTCCAAATTTATACCATTAATAGTTGAACTCAAACTACTACTTTTAATGCCTTAATTCAATTGATATCAATATTGTTTATGATAAATTAATATTTCTAATGTTTCAGCTCGAATTTCTCTACAAGTCCTCTGAGTGATTTAGCATGATCGCTCATCTCGTAGCTCAATGCAAGTGACTCCTGAGATGTAGCCGCATTGTTCTGTCCAACGGATGCAATCTGTCCGATATCTGAAGACATGTCTCTTACAGATTCAGCCTGGGTTGTGGATGCATTCGCTATAGTCTTTACCTTTTCAGCTATACCCTGAACCTGTGAAACCATTGCATCCAATTCTTCCGCTGTAGAATTTGCAACACTGATTCCGTCCTCGACGCTCTTCAATGAAGTATTGATAAGCTGTGCCGTGTTCTGAGCTGCCTGAACTGTCTGTCCTGCAAGCTGTGAAACTTCTGAAGCAACAACCGCGAAACCTTTTCCTGCCTCTCCCGCTCTTGCTGCCTCTATGCTGGCATTGAGTGACAGAAGGTTGGTCTGGTCTGCGATGGAGTTGATTGTATCGATGATTTTTGAAATTTCCTTTGAAGACTCGGAAATTGCATTCATCGCATTTACAACGTCCTTCATCTTCTGGTTTCCTTCAACGATATTCTCGGCTACTATTTCAACTTCGCGAGAAATGCTCTCAGCTTCAGATGAGTTTCCTGAAATCTCATCAGTTATTCGATTTACTGTAACAGAGAGATCATCAACGATTCCTGCCTGATCAGAAACAGTATCGGCAAGGTTCTGTCCTGCGCTTGCAATCTGTCCGGCTCCGTCTGAAACCATTCCCGAAACTTCCATGATTTCATTCATTGAATCAGAAATCTTCATAGAGAAGTCTTCAATAGATGTCTGGATTGCACTGAAATCTCCGTCAAACTGTTTATCAAAGTAAATGTTGAAGTTTCCGTTAGCCATAGTCGACATAACGTTACTGATTTCATCAATATAATATGAAAGCGAAGAAACCGCTGTGCGAAGCTGATTTACAACCTTTCCGATTTCATTGTCGGATTCATAGTCTATTTCAACATGCACATTACCCTTTGCAATCTCATCTGTCGCCTTGATGAGAACATCGAGGTCTTTCTCAATTCCGGTGATAAGAACTCTGATTCTCTTTCTTCCGATAACTATAATTGTGGCGAGTGCAATAATCAAAACAACCACAGCAACAATTATAATTATAAGGATAGTCTTATATTTTCCCTCTGCTGCCTCTTCTGCAAGATTTCCTGTCTCATCAAGCGAATCTGCAAGAGTTTCCGAAACATCGTTCAAAGTACTGTTAAAGTAGTTGAGTGCTCCCTCGGTATCACCTGTATCTATCATGTCGAGCATTACAAATGATGCATCT
This sequence comes from Lachnospiraceae bacterium, assembly GCA_024692885.1. Taxonomy (GTDB): domain Bacteria; phylum Bacillota; class Clostridia; order Lachnospirales; family Lachnospiraceae; genus JAILHT01. The sequence continues at coordinate 8,775 of JAILLZ010000036.1, forward strand.
CTGAATGCGTTCCAGTTTGTATCAAGAGTATTTCCAAGTTCCGCATTATTGAGGTTTGTAGATATGACCCCAAACTTTGCACTGATCTTATCGAATCTCTCAACCAAATCCTCTTTCTGCGATGCTGTGACATCTGCATCATTTGAGGCCAAAGCAAACAACAGACGTTTGTTGATGGTCTGAACGTCTTTTCTTATTTCCATCTGATACTTTTCAGTTACAAACTGAACATTGTAGAAATTTGAAAAATTCACCCCAATGATAGCAAGAAATACAAACATGAGAATTGCAATTGCCAAAAACATTTTTACGGTAAATGAAGAGTATTCATTTAATGAGTGAGCAATTGTTCCTTTTTTTAGAGTTTTTACTTTTGCCATAACAGCCTACCCCTTTCGCGCATGATTTATGGTGCTTTTAGCCTATTGTTAAAACGATTTTAGCACATATTCCCGTCAATTGTTAGTACTTTAGTATATTTTTCATATAATTATTCACATAAAATTAATTTGACTTTTCATTTGGATGCAGGCATATTGAACTTAACACTTTTAAATTATCTATGGAGAGGGAAAAGTATGGATTTTAAACCTGCAAAAAAACTCGGATTTGGTCTTATGAGACTTCCGTTAAATGACAAGACAAACGCTGCCGACATCGATATCAAACAGGTCAGCGAAATGGTTGACACTTTCATCGAAAACGGCTTCACCTATTTCGATACCGCATGGATGTACAATGCGTTTAAAAGCGAAGAAGCCACAAAGGAAGCCCTGGTGAAAAGGCACGACAGAAGCACCTACACTCTGGCAACAAAGCTTCATGCCGGATTTATAGATTCCTACGAGGACAGGGACAAGATTTTCAACGCGCAGCTCGAGAAAACCGGTGCGGAATATTTTGACTACTATCTCATTCACGGAATCGAGGCAGGACTTCTTGAAAAGTATGAGAAATATGATTGCTTTAGTTGGGCCCTCGAAAAGAAAAAAGCCGGTTTGGTAAAGCATGTCGGCATTTCTTTCCACGACACAGCGGAACTTTTGGATGATATCTTAAACAAACACCCCGAGATGGAATTTGTTCAGCTTCAGATAAATTATCTTGACTGGGAAAGTCAGTGGATTCAGGCCAAAGCCTGCTATGATGTTGCCACAAAGCACGGAAAACCAGTGATTGTCATGGAGCCTGTAAAAGGAGGAACATTGGCTTCCATCCCAGCTGACGCTGAAAAGCTTTTCAAAGCAAAAGAGCCAAATCTTTCGATTCCAAGCTGGGCTGTAAGATTTGCCGCAAGCCTTGATAACGTAATGGTTGTTCTCTCAGGAATGAGCAGCATCGAGCAGATGAACGACAACATCTCCTACATGAAAGACTTTGTTCCTCTCACTGAGGATGAAAAGAAATTATGCTTTGAGGTTGCCGACATCATCAACAATCAGATAGCAATTCCTTGTACGGCGTGCTCTTACTGTACCGAGGGCTGTCCTATGAAAATAGCAATTCCTCAGTATTTTTCTCTTTACAATGAGGATATGCGTGAGAACTTGGAAGAAAAAGGTTGGACAGTCAACTTCACAAACTACGATACTCTAACCCAAAAATTTGGAAAAGCCAGCGAATGTATCGCCTGCGGACAGTGCGAAGGTGTTTGTCCTCAGCATTTGCCGATTATCGAAAATCTCAAAGATGTTGCTAAACACTTTGAGCACGTATAATGTTTTATCTGTGTAAGTTGACTAGTGTATACATGCACCAAATAACCGATTTGTTATTCTTTACAATTTCAAATCCAAAACATTTGCTTTATAATAAACCGGTAGGGTCTTAACGGCCCTGCCAGTTTTTTTGTTTAGGAGATTATGAAATGACAGCAGAAATCAATGATTCTTTTTCGAGTTTTATAAAGAAAGCCCTTTTTGCAGGCTTCTTAATCGGTATCGGAGATATCATATACCTGACAATCGATAACAAAATTGTGGGAGCCATGCTCTTCGCTTTGGGACTTCTCACAATTATCAAATTGAATTTGTATTTATATACCGGAAAGATTGGTGTGGATACATTTTACAGATTCAACAGAAAGCTTTTGGTTCCTATGATTCTTTCTAATTTTTTGGGAATCACAATAGCGGTTTTACCTATGGCTTACATTAGACCGGATCTCATGGAAGCAATCAATGCCCTTACAAAGTTTGACAAATCCTTTGTCGAATTGTTTGTCCTCGGTATTTTTTGCGGCGTTTGCATGTATATTGCGGTAAAGGCAAAAAGCGATCTTGTAACAGTTTTTGCCATCATGGTATTTATTCTTTCCGGATACGAGCACTGTATAGCAGACTTTCCGTATGTGATTATCGGTTTCTCATTTGACAAGCTTATAAAACTTTTTGCAATCATCGCCGGAAACAGCTGTGGTTCAATCCTTTCCGATTTGCTCAGCAACGGTAAAAACTAATCAAAGTAACAATACTCAATAAAAAAAGACCACGCCACGTGGTCTTTTTTTGTATCATCATTTCCGTGCATACATGCATATCCGGATTAAAAATCTATGCTTTTGATTCTATACTAAGGAGTGCATAGATATAGGTATCTTTCCAGATTGGATTGCCGTCGGCATCTCTGTAAAAGAAAATGTTTTGTTTGAGGCAGGCTTCGCGCCTAAGTCCCACTCTCTCGAGTAACCTCCACGATGGCGTGTTTCTCGAATCACACTCGGCATAAACTCGGTGTGTTCCTTCTTTAAAGACATCGTCTACCACTGCCTTTAATGCTTCCGTGGCGTATCCCTTTTTCTGATAATCCTTATTCAGAATGTATCCCACTTCTTTTGAGTTAAAGTCACGAATTCCGCAATATACGTTTCCAATGACTTTTTTGTTCTCTTTCAGCTCGATGGCATAAAACTCTCCCGATTCAATTCGCGACCTTAGGTGTTCCCTGCCGTTCTCGTATGTAAGATCCGGATATCCCTCGAATTCATCATCCTTAAGCTGCGACAGGTATTCAAACAAATCGTCGTAATCAGAATCCCTGAATGCTCTTAATATGAGTCTCTCCGTTATTATTTCCTTCATTTTCCCCTAATACCTTTAAAACTCTAAATACGTTTTCCCGTGCTTTTCTAATCTGGATTTCTATGGAATTATCTTTCCTAAGCTTTCCCAGTCAAAAACCCTTCTAAAATTATCTCCCGGAAATTCTGCGGTCCTATTCCATGGTCTGTCGAAAACATTTACCTTTGTCTCAGGCAGATGTTTGAAATACTTGAATGCCTCAGGCGAATCCTCCACGGCAAAATCAAATTTCATCTTATAAAAATCATCGAGTTTCAGATTGTGCTCGCTGTCTATTATCTTGTCTTCCCTGCCGTATTTGTCCATGCAATACAGCTTTACTCTTTCAAGTCCGTGTTCATCGAGCCACTGTCTTGACGGCTCATAAGAATTGTAAGGTCGACCCGTGATAATAAACACATTATAGCCCTTATCAATCCATGAATTTATGGTTTTAGATGCTCCCGGCGTCTCCTCGTAATCTAAAAGGATTTCCGGCTCGTGACCTTTAATAATCAGCTTTTCATATTCATCATCATTCAATTTAAAGCTCTGCTGCAGATTAAAAAAATCCATCTTCTCATACGGAACATCTTTTCCAAACATTTCATAGACAAGTTTTGAAAAGTATTTCGCCGTCTCGCTTATGCAGTCATCAAAATCTATGTAAATATTCATTATTTCCTCCAAGTTTCACTCCATGTCTAAGAAACAAAATATAGTCGAATGTCTCGCATCATTATGTTTTTTATAGTTTCGCAAATGAGTCCACCATCTCTTGAAGCTCTAAATATCGCTCCATTCGCTCTTCTATCTTGGCATCCACTTCCTCTTTTTCTTTGCTAAGCTCCACAAGTCTAGGATAATTTGTAGCAGCTTCCGCAATCTGACTTTCCAATAAGGCACTTTTATTCTCAAGTTCTTCTATCTCTGTCTCGATGCTGTCGTATTCCTTCTGCTCCTTGTATGAGAGCTTCGTCTTCTCTCTCGGCGCCTTGTAGCTTTCCTTCGCAGCCTTGGCTTTCTCTTGGCGTTTATTGACATCACTACTGTTTGGAAGAGCCTCTGACATGCCTTTATGAATGACAAAATCCGAATAGCCGCCCTCGCTCTGGAAAAGCTTTCCGCCTTCCTCAAAAGCAAATATCCTTGTGACAACTCTGTCCAGGAAATATCTGTCATGGCTTACTGTAATGATGATTCCCGGGAATCCATCCAGATAATCCTCCAGGATTCTAAGTGTCTGGATATCCAAATCATTGGTAGGCTCATCGAGAATAATTACATTTGGCTGCTCCATCAAAACTCTTAACAGATACAGTCTCCTTTTTTCTCCTCCGGAGAGTTTAGCTATTGGTGCATACTGCATGTCCGAAGTAAAAAGAAATCTCTCGCACATGGCCGAGGCTGAAACAAGGCCGTCCTTCGTCCTCACATACTCTGCTGTATCTTTTATGTATTCAAGAACGTTTTTGCTCTCGTCCAAGGCTTCATTCTCCTGACCGAAATATCCTATCTGAATTGTCTGACCGATCTCCACACTTCCCGCATCAGGCAAAACTTCACCGATAATGCATTTTATAAGTGTTGATTTTCCGCATCCGTTTGGACCAATAATTCCAATTCTGTCCAGCTTGTTGAATGTATATGTGAAATCTTTAAAAAGTATTTTTCCGTCATAGCTTTTGGAAATCTTATCAAGAATGATTGTCTTATTTCCCATTCTTGTCGGGATGGAACTAAGCTCCACCTGTCTTTCTTCCTCAGGCTTCTGTCTGTCACGGAGTTCCTCAAATCTCTGTATATGCGCCTTCTGCTTTGTGGAACGCGCTCTCGCCCCTCTAAGCATCCATGCCAAGTCCTTTTTATAAAGTGTGGCTGCCTTTCTCTCTGCTGCCAACTCGTAATCCAAGCGCTGCTGCTTGAGCTCCAAAAATCCTGAATAGTTTGCCTCGTACCTGTAGACATTGCCCTTATCGATTTCCAATATGCTGTCAGTTACCTCATCCAAAAAATATCTGTCATGAGTAATCATGAGAAGAGCGCCTCTGAAATGCTTTAAAAAGTTTTCAAGCCACTCTATCATCTCGGAATCCAAATGGTTTGTAGGCTCATCAAGAATAAGCAAATCGCAGGGTGTCATCACAGCTGCAACAAGAGCTGCACGCTTCTTTTGTCCACCTGAAAGAATGGATGGATTGCACTCCGGATCTTCAATTCCGAATTTTGCAAGATTTGCCTTTATCTCGCCCATCTTATCCCAATGGTCTCCACCGGCATATATCTTGTCCGTGATGTTTTCCAACAGGGTTTTATTTTCATCAAAAATCGGATTTTGGGACAAATAGGATATTCTGAGTCCGTTTGCGTTTATCACGCTTCCGCTGTCCGGATACTCTGCTCCTGCTATAATAGAAAGCAGGGTGGATTTTCCGGTTCCGTTGGTTCCGACCACCCCAATTTTATCTGTATCGCTTATCCCCAAGGATACGTTGTCAAGCACAGGCTTTGACATATATGTTTTTGAAACGTTTTCTACCGTCAGTATGTTCATTAATATTCCTCATTTTTTTAGTATCGCATTTCATTATACTACAAAAAATCCCGGGCTGATATCCGCCCGGGATCATTTTTCAGTAAATGTTTTGCACAAACGAGAATAATACTTCCTATAAATAATCCGGATCGATTCGAATCATCTCAGCAAGTGCTTTGTTTCTGTAATTTAAATCTTCGCGAAGCGTGAATCCCTGCTGCTCCCAGAAAGCATTTCCGCCTTCATTCTTTTTGAATGCAACTAAAAGAACCTTGTTGATTCCCTCTTTTTTAAGCGAATCCAGAGCAAGGTCCACCAATTTCTTTCCGACGCCCATTCTCCTGCAATCAGGGGATACGCAGGCGTGCTGAATTATTCCTCTTCTTCCGTCGTGTCCGCAAAGAATTACACCGACTACTTCTTCATCTAAAACGGCAACCCACGAAGTGCTTGGATTTCTTTTTAAGTATTTTTCAATTCCCTCGTATGAATCATCTTTATCATTCAATCCGTTTCCGCATTTAATCCATAGGTCGTATGCGGCCTCGTAGTCATCCATTGTCATGAGTCTGTAATCAAGCATGTTTTATTTTCTCCGCTTTTGCATATTCTCTTATCACTGTTAATACAATAATTGCCACACCACATATGATAAGGCTTCTATTCAAAATCATATCTTCGAATCTCGCAGTTATCTATCCCAAATCTTGAGAAAGCTTCATTGTCCATATCATTGAAATACGATTCCACGATTCTTGCGATGCCGTTGTGTGCCACTAGGATGTAAGTTTTGTCCTGCTCTTTTATTTTATCGATAAGGTTGTATATCCTCTGAGCCACCTGCAGCATAGACTCGCCGGATTTAAATCTGCTTGCCATATGTTTCTTTGCATCGTGAAACTCCCTGCCATCCCTAGCGGTGGATTCGTAGATTCCAAAGTTTTGTTCTATAAGTCTTTGTTCTGCGCGAAACGGTATGCCTGTCACTTCGGAGATATGTCTGGCTGTCTCGTACGCTCTTATGAGAGGAGAACACAGTATCTCATCTGCATGAATGCCTTGCTCCAAAATGATTTTTCCGGTCTCTATTGCCTGCTCGTGTCCCTTCGCTGTAAGCTCAGTATCCGTAGCTCCGCAAATTTTGTTTTCAACATTCCAAACTGTCTCGCCATGTCTGATAAAATAAAAATGTTTCTTTTCCATATTTTCTTTCCATTTCTTTCGTGCCTAATTCTTATGTATGCCTATTTACAGCAATCATACTTCTGTCGAAACCTGTCCGCTTTTTTTCATCTGCTCTTTGTCCAGGTACATTGCTTCGTCCGCCTTATTCACACAGCGCTCCAGACTGTCTCCCCGGTTGAACTCCACATAGCCTCCGCTGACCTGTAATCGAATTTTCACTCCGTCTACCGCTGAAATCGGCTCCTCCGCTATTGCCCGCTTGATATGCGGAATCAAATCTCCGGGACGATCCTCGCCAAAACGTCTAACCAAGCCTACAAACTCGTCTCCCCCATAGCGGTAAAACTGAATACCATATCTATCTTCACACTTACTGAGAATTTCCGCCACATATTGAATTGCCCGATCACCAAATATGTGTCCGTAAGTGTCGTTCAGATGCTTAAATGAATTGATATCAAATATCATAACTCCAAGCAATTCCTGCTGCTCTGTCAGTTCATCGAAGTCTATATACAGCTTTTCACGGTTGTGAAGATTTGTTAATCGATCATGCGTACTGGCATAAATCAGTTCTCTTTCACTGTCGAAGCCCTTCAATTTTCGCCATGATGTATAACATCCAAACAAATACGACGCAAAAGAAACAATTAATCCGTGGATAAATAGAGTTCTGAAGTTTCTCGCATCAGTAGCGCCATAGTATTCTGTTATTACCAGCATTAAATTCCAAATAAACAGAACTGCCAATTTGCGCGATGGGACGTCTACAACCAAGGTCGTCAACAAAGTGATTATTAGGAAAAGAACATAAAACGAAGTATCTACCTCCGGCGTAATAATCATATAAGAACAAAATATAAACATCAGCGTTCCAACCGCATAAATAACACCAACCGTCAGGAAATAATTCAATTTGAGCCGATAAATCCAATGGGAAAGAATAAACAATATTACAATAATCGGAAGAATTGCAGCCAATCGCAGTGCTTCAGCTTGCCCGTCCTCAATCGCACTGAAAAAGATGGTTAATACCACATCAACCACCAAAATGAAAAACAAACTATTCCATGTAAAAACTGCGTTTTCCCACTGAATAGCCTCTTTATTCTTCTGATACATCTCTCTCCATTCGTACCGGAAAAAATCTACGTTCATCCGATGAAGAAAATTACTTTTCATATACACTCCCTGTCTTGTAATTTTGCTTACATTAACGGTGCTATCAATCTAAGCAACATCTGTCCCAACCTGAGAAACGCGCCTCGACCGGTGGCATAGTATTCCGTCACCTCATTGCTCGCTTCAAACATTTTTTCAAAATCATGTTTTGTTTCTAAAACAGCCTGACTGTCTGCGTAAACGCAACCATTTTCAAAGTGATGATAAAGACTTCGGTAATCCATATTTATTGTACCGCAGGTTGCCATTGTATCATCACAAACAGACATTTTGCAGTGGCAAAATCCCGGAGTATATTCAAAAACACGTACCCCCTGTCTTGCCAATGCATTATAGTAGGATCTGGTAACGGAATAGACAATCTTTTTGTCCGGAATTCCCGGAGTTATAATTCTGACGTCAACGCCTCGTTTTGCAGACAATGTAAGCGCACTTGTCATCTCATCCGTTATAATCAAATAAGGCGTTACGAACCAGACATAATCCTGTGCCGATGAAGCCATATTCATATATACATCCTCACCTACCGGCAGCTCGTCCATCGGGCTGTCAGCATAAGGCTGCACAAATCCATTTTCCCCTTCCTCTTTTGTATAATGCCCCAGGTATCTTGAAAAATCTTCGATATTTTCCTTTTTATCCTTGTCGGAAACCGCATCCCACATTTCAAGAAACGTAACTGCCAGGGAATCAACCGCATCTCCTTCCAGCTTTATTCCCGTATCTTTCCAAAAGCCGTATGGTTCTGTTACATGAAAATACTCATTTGCCAGATTATATCCTCCGATAAATCCTACCTTGCCATCAATAACAGTAATCTTGCGGTGATCTCTGTTATTCAGAAAAAAATTCAAGCCTCTTGAAAACGGATTAAAAACTCTACAGTCAATTCCAAGAGCCTTCATTCTTTTTACAAAGTCTGTGTTTATAAAACCTATGCTTCCCATATCATCGTAGGAAAGCCGCACTTCAACACCGGCATTTGCACGCTCAGAAAGTATTTCCGAAATACCTTCCCAGCTTTCCGCATCTTCTATTGCATGATATTCCATGAAGATGAAATTCTCTGCTTTTCGCATTTCTTCTTTTTGAGCTTCGAGTCCCTTTAATCCATCATCATAGTAAGTAACCTTTGTATTTTCATAAATTGGATATCCGGATTGACTTTTTAACAGTTTAGCCATATTTGCAATACGCTTGTCTTTTGCATTTGCTTTCTCAATCACACTTTCATTTGCCGGAAGCATCGGGAGCAAAACTTTGTCCACATCTTCGAATCTTCTTCTCATCTTATTTGTGGAACCGTCAAGGCCTATAGTTAAATAAAGCAAAACACCTACCAGCGGAAGAACCAGTATCAACATAATCCATGGCATTTTGATATTTGCAGTCTTATGTGCTCCATACAAACCAAGAACAATAATAAATGCAAGAAACCTTACAATATAGAGAACCAAGGCGACTTTTTCATAAAAATACAATACCAAAAGAAACAAAAATGATAATTCCACCATCAACGATAAAACAGCGAATATCATTCTTCCTATGCCATTTTTTACAGCATGTTTCTTTTCCAATGTATTACGCATACTTTATCCTTTCGAACAACTCTTACCGGAATTCCTTTTATCCCTTAATCAATCACATGATTTATTATAACATTACTGGGTAATTTTTCCTACAAATCTCCAATTTTTCATTAACAGTCCATTGTCACATACGGGTACGCTTAGTTTTTTAGCCGCATACACTATAAAGAATTTCTTTAAATACACGATATAGATTATGTAGGATAACTTGAGAAGACGGACTTTCTCAGACAGACAAGCACGGACGCATATAAATACCGGGAGAAACACCATGGTTATACAGCATAATGTGTCCGCCATGTACACCAACAACCAGCTTGGTGTAACTACAAAAAATCAAACAAAGTCCACTGAAAAGCTTTCAAGTGGTTATCGTATAAATCGTGCTGCAGACGATGCTGCAGGTCTTTCTATCTCTGAAAAGATGAGATTTCAGATTCGCGGATTAAACCGTGCTTCCTTGAATGCAGAAGAAGGAATATCCCTTATTCAGACAGCTGAAGGCGCATTAAACGAGGTTCATGCCGACCTCCAGAGAATGCGTGAGCTTTATGTGCAGAATTGTAATGATACAAACACTCCTGCTGACAGGGAGGCGATATTTGCTGAGACAAAGCAGTTGTACGAAAATATCGTCGAGATTACCAATAATACAACTTTTAACGGAAGACATATACTTGGTGGCGAAATGGACAAAGTCAGAAATAACAACGAACCATTTCTGTTGCAAGTTGGTTCTTTAAGTGGACAAACAATTGAGCTTAATATACCTTGTTGTTCACCGGAACCTTTGGATCATACTATATATGCATTCAGTGATTTATTTGAAACCAATGCGGATTTTAGTGGTACAGTATTAGGCGGTTATGGAATAGGCGCTCTCATAAAAGAAAGCTATCTAGATATCTCACATAAAGCCTACTTGAATCCTCACGGAAATGATATTGCAACTCATTATTCAATGCCAGCTACACCAAACGACTCAATTGCATTCCAAGTATATGACAAATCCATTGAAGCTGTATCAAACCTCAGATCTAAACTTGGTGCAATTCAAAACAGACTCGAGCATACAGTTGCAAATCTTGATAATGTTGCCGAAAACACACAGAGTTCCGAGTCAAAACTCAGAGATACAGATATGGCTGAAGAAATGGTAAATTACTCAAAGGAAAACATCCTTGCTCAGGCTGGACAGGCAATGCTTACACAGGCAAATGCCCAGACTGAAGGCATACTTAAGCTTCTCCAGTAATCGATAAACGTAGGCCTGTATAATTAAAAGCTTTTATATAAGAATTCGTTACAATCAAAAATCCCCGCGTCGTGCGAGGATTTTTGAAT
>JAILLZ010000163.1 GCA_024692885.1 Lachnospiraceae bacterium
AGCTTAAGCATAATTATATAGGAACCGAGCACATACTTGCCGGGCTTTTGAAGGAAGCCGCCGGTGTTGCTGCGCAGGTTCTTATGGATAACAAGGTTGAATTGAATCAACTGATGGAACTTATCGACAACTTAATAGCACCTGCCGGAAATGTGGCAATAGAAGAGACTGATGGTTGGACCCCAAAGGCAGAGCAGGTTCTCGAGCTCAGTAACGAGGAAGCGGAACACTTTAATTCCGAGCTTATCGGAACAGAGCATATCCTTATGGCTCTTGTGAAAATACCGGATTGTGCGGGAACTAGACTTATAAATACAATTGGTGCAAATCCTCAGAAAATCTATGCAGATATCATTATCGCTATGGGTGAGGATTTGAATGAATACAAAGAGGAGATTCAGTCTTACCAGCAGACAAAGGGCAGAGCATCCACAGATACTCCTACCTTGGATCAGTACTCAAGAGACCTCACAAAGCTTGCTGAGGAAGGAAAGCTTGATCCTGTAATAGGAAGAGAAAAAGAGATTTACAGGGCTATTCAGATTTTGAGCAGAAGGGGAAAGAATAACCCATGTCTTATCGGAGAGCCGGGAGTAGGAAAGACAGCCATCGTTGAGGGACTTGCTCAGCAGATAGTAGCCGGACTTGTGTCAGATACGGTTCTCGACAAGAGAGTTGTATCACTCGATCTTTCCGGAATTGTTGCTGGTTCAAAATACAGAGGAGAATTCGAGGAGAGAATCAAGAGCGTTATAGCAGAAGTTACAAACGCGGGAAACATTCTTCTCTTCATAGATGAGATACATACAATAATAGGTGCCGGTGGAGCAGAGGGAGCAATCGATGCTTCAAATATTTTAAAGCCATCCCTTGCCAGAGGAGAAATCCAGCTCATCGGTGCGACCACAATAGAAGAGTACAGAAAATACATCGAGAAAGATGCTGCTCTTGAGAGAAGATTCCAGCCGATTACGGTTGATGAACCTTCAGAGGAGGAGACAAAGGAAATACTTAAAGGACTTCGCCCATGCTATGAAAAACATCATGGCGTGGTAATTTCCGATGAGGCTGTCGATGCGGCAGTTACAATGTCAAAGAGATACATAAATGACAGATTCCTTCCGGATAAGGCCATCGACCTTATTGACGAGGCATCTGCAAGAGTAAAGCTTGCAGGTTACAAGACACCTGTCGGAATCGGCGAGATAGAGGAAAACCTTTCAAATATCGATAAAGATATAGAGAAAAACCTTATAGAGGGAAATCTCACAAAGGCATCCGAACTTTCCAGAGAAAAAGAATTTTTGGATAAAAGAAGAACAAAGCTTGTGAATAAGTATCACAAGGATGTTCAGAAAAAGAAGATTACAGTTACGGAGAACAACATCGCAGAGGTAGTTTCCGATTGGACAAAGATTCCTGTCAAAAAGCTCGAAGAGGGCGAGATGGCAAGACTCAACCGCATGGAGAAGATTCTTGCCAAGCGCGTAATTGGCCAGGAAGAAGCAGTGAGCGCAGTATCACGTGCCGTTCGTCGAGGAAGAGTCGGACTCAAAGATCCAAACAGACCTATAGGTTCTTTCCTTTTCCTTGGACCTACCGGTGTTGGTAAAACCGAGATAACAAAAGCATTGGCAGAGGCAATGTTCGGAGACGAGCATGCCATGATAAGAGTAGATATGACTGAGTACATGGAAAAGCACAGCGTATCAAAACTCATCGGTTCACCTCCGGGATACGTGGGATACGACGACGGAGGACAGCTCAGTGAGAAGGTCAGAAGAAATCCTTATTCTGTAATTCTTTTCGACGAGATAGAAAAGGCGCATCCGGACGTTTTCAACATCCTTCTTCAGGTGCTTGATGACGGACATATTACCGATGCACACGGCAGAAAGGTAGATTTCAAAAACACCATCATCATCATGACAAGTAATGCCGGAGCTTCATCCATTCTCACTCCTAAGAAGTTGGGATTCAATGCTTCCGATGATGAGAAGCAGAATTACGACCATATCAAGGGACTCGTTATGGAAGAGGTAAAACGTATCTTCAAGCCGGAGTTCTTAAACAGAATAGACGAGACAATCGTGTTCAGAATGCTCAACAAGAACGATATGAGCAAGATTGTCACCTTGCTTTCAAAGACTCTGATAGAGAGATGCAAGTCGCAGATGGATATAGATCTCGACATAAAAGCTTCCGCAAAGAAGTATATTGTTGAGAAATCGTATGACCCTAAGTACGGTGCAAGACCGCTCAAGAGAAAGATTCAGACAGCGATAGAAGATCCACTGGCAGAAGAAATTCTTTCCGGAAAAGTGAAACGCGGAGGAAAAGTTTCCGTCGGAGTTAAGAAAGATAAACTTGTTTTTGAGTAATAATAAAGCTTTTCTTAAAACTTGCTTTGTTATGGATTTTTTTCGGGGCTATATGATATAATACATTCACTAAAAAAGAAAAAACAGGAGGACGCCATGTCTGTTGTAAGTGAATTGATTCGTAAGGAAAACGACGGAACAGTTAGCTTTGGTGATTATTCTCTCGGTGAGA
>JAILLZ010000099.1 GCA_024692885.1 Lachnospiraceae bacterium
ATCAGCGTACACAAGCATGAACGCACCAGCATAATAATCGGATTTTACATTGTTTACCCCATATTCTACTTTCATTCGTTCTTGCTGTGTATTTACCGAGAAACATTTGCTGCCCAATGCTTCATCCGGTAACTGCGCAGCAGTATCCGCAACCATAAGAGCCTGATCTGTTATCATTACATAACGGAACTTCTCTGTTTGGGCAAAGCAGCAAATCGAACAAAACAGAACGAAACCAAGCAACCCGAATAATTTTCTCATAGTAGCCTCCTTAGCATTTTCCGTGCGGCGGTAACCGCCAGTAATGCTGTTATGCTTCTATTTACGCTGGTACCTCTGGCATCTGATGGTAGACATGAATTTTTTTACAAATGTTTTAACCCCTATCGCGTAATGATAGACAGACTGCGTTAGTATGTGGACTCAGTAATAAGTCAATGAGCAGTGGGAGGGCTTGCGGATGACTAATGAGGAACTATACAAACGAATTGAAGATTCGGATCTTTTGGTAACGGACGAAAAAGCTGTTCATCGCGCTGTTGGATTGCGTTATGATTATCATACAATGTACGCGCCTGAAATAACCGTGATAGTGGATAGGCGTCAGATGGCACTGGCAAAACAATTCGCTTTTGCACTTGGAAAGAAACTGATGCCTCAAGGACAGTATTCTGCATTACTTTTTCACAATTATCTGCCCGGATGGCAGCTTTCGAAAAAGGACTATGATCCGGCTGTTACGATTTATTATAAATTTTTCGGAAGAAAAGTCGTTCGTAGTATACTAAGCTATTACAAAATGAAATGATTGCGAATTTCAGCAAGGTTTTTCATGCTTGATATCTTGTTTTTTTTGACATCTCTATAAAAAGACGGAGGAGATAAACTTGATTTACATAACTGGCGATACGCACAACACCGAAGATATGTCAAATCTCTCATCAAAGAACATGAAGCTCTGCTGTATGGAACAGAATGCTGATTTTCATGCGATTACAACTGCAATTATTCTTGGTGATTTTGGGCTTCCATGGAGTTCTGACTGCACAGTTGATGAATCTGGTATCCATCCAACAGACCATACAGACCGGTATCTTCTCAAATGGTACAACCAGAAACCGTTTAAAATTCTGGCTGTGATGGGTAATCACGATAATTATGACATCATCGAAAAACTGCCAGAAGTTGAAATGTTTGGCTCTACGGTACTGAAAGTTAGCGATAACGTGTTTTATCTCAAACGAGGAGAAATCTATACAATCGATGATAAACGATTTCTTATTCTTGGCGGAGCTATGAGTGATGACAAAGCCTGGCGCAAACCTCATGAATCCTGGTGGGAGCAGGAAGCGTGGAATGCGGAAGAGCAGACTCGGTGTATGGCGCGCATACAGGAGTGTGGCAGGCAGTTTGATTATGTGCTTTCGCACACGGGGGCTACGCGTGGTATTGCGTGTGTGTTTGACTCTACAGATGGTTCGATTGATGCGACAGTTGCTTTTAACGACAAAGTTGACGCGATGATTACGTACAAGAAATGGTTTTTCGGACACTGGCACAGTGACTGGGGCTATGAGCATTTTGCCGAAAGCCAGTATGTGCCGCTGTATCACAAAGGTATTGCGCTTTGACGGCGACGAGCTCTAGCGCTCTCTCCGCAAAGAACGCACTCCGCATGGAGTGCGCTTTTCTGTGCCTGTACAGCTAAAATCTTATGCTCTCTTCTGGTGGATTGCAAGCTGCCGACTTCTTTGTCAAGGTAGACAACCTTTCTTAAAGCATAATACCAAGCAGATTCTCTTGTAAGCGCGATTATTACCAAGAAGGACTGTAAAAGCTGTCAACAGTTTGTTTGAGTAGATAAAGAGCGCAAAATAAGCGATAATATATCTATGACAACAGAAAGATTGGATTCGCTTAGGAAAATTGGTGAAACAGTATCCGTAGAGTTTAAGCGCTGCGGTGGCAACATCGAGCATGATGTTTATGAAACTGTCTGCTCATTTTCAAATCGTTTCGGCGGAGATATTTTCTTAGGAATCCTTGATGATGGAACTGTAAACGGTGTCCCTGAAAAAGCTGCTCCAGAAATGGTAAAGAACTTCATTGGTGTTCTTTCTAATCCACAGATATTCAATCCTACACTCTGTATTGATGCGGAAATCATGGAATATGAGGGCAAAACAATAATTCACATCTATGTTCCAGTTTCTGGAGAAGTTGTCAGCTACAAGAATGTAATTTACAACCGGACAAATGATTCTGATGTTAAAGTAACCTCTACAACGGATATTGCTCAGATGTATATCAGAAAGCAGGAAATCTTTACTGAAAGAAAAGTCTTTCCGTATGTTAAACTTGAGGATTTGCGGTTTGATTTGTTACCGACAGTACGGCTCCTTGCAAAGAATAATTCCCCGGCAGGTAATCATCCATGGGAAAAACTGAGCGATGCAGAGCTCTTAAGAAGTGCCCGCCTTTTTGCAGAGGATAGAGTTACTGGTCAGCAGGGATTTAATCTTGCTGCTGTTATGCTCCTAGGAAAGGATGAGGTTATAAAAGATGTCGCTCCAATGTATCAGACTGACGCTCTGGTTCAGAAAGTGAATAAAGACCGCTATGATGACCGGCTCATTGTTGAAACAAATCTCATCGAAAGTTATGACCAGCTTTTTAATTTTGCTACAAAACATTTGCCTGACAAGTTCTACCTTGAAGATGGCAGAATCAGGCTTTCTCTCAGAAATATTATTGTCCGGGAGATGGTGGTAAACACTCTCATGCATCGAGAATATACAAGCGGATTTCAGGCTAGATTTGTCATTGAAAAGGACAAAATGTTTGTAGAAAATGCGAATCGAGCCAAAAAAGATGGTTTGATTACGCCTGAAAATGTAATTCCATATCCAAAGAATCCGATAATTGCAAACTTCTTCAGGAATATTGGTTACTCAGATAAACTTGGGTCAGGGGTAAGAAAAGTCTTCAATTATTCAGAAAAATATTCCGGTGCAGATCCAATATTTGCTGAAAGTGATGTGTTCAGAATCACAGTTCCGCTGAATGATAATTTCTCTTGGGATGCACAGCAAATGAAAGACACTGTAAAAGACACTGTAAAAGACACTGTAAAAGACATAATATTAAACGTCAATG
>JAILLZ010000107.1 GCA_024692885.1 Lachnospiraceae bacterium
CAATTGAGACTAATTTCCTATTTGAGGTTAACAAATGCGTTTTTTCTATATATAATGGAAATGACGCATTGTTTTATTTACAGGAGAATGACATGGATAAAAGTATAGTTTTGCTATCAGAGAAAAACACCCTGCTTGTAAATGTCCTTTCAGAAGGATTGGAAAAGGGTGGATTTCACGTTGAAAATGTAAAAACTAACGTTTCAGATATATCGTTGCTTAGATCTTACAGCAGAATCTGGCTTATGTATCTTCCGGGTGAGGAAACAGAGGTCAGAGATGCCTATGAGCTTATCAAGAGGGAAATCGAATCAAGAGGAGATATTCTTTTCTTTCTGGTGGGAAATCCAAATGAGATTAAATTTGAGACCGAGTTTTTCTCTCAGCAGAATATAGCAGAATCTTTTGCCAGACCATTTAGAGTGGAAGACATCGTTGAGGTGTTGGATGCATATGCTACAAACCGCAAAAGAGTACATGAGACAAAGCATGTTCTTCTGGTGGATGACGATGCTACCGCACTTCAAACAATAAAATCAATGTTATCGGATAATTACAACGTATATACTGCAAATACAGCTTTTAACGCCATAAGGATTCTGGATAAAGCCAAGATGGATCTTATCCTTCTTGATTACGAGATGCCTGTAATAAAAGGTCCTCAGGTTCTCGAACTCTTCAGAAACGATCCGGTTACAAAGGATATTCCGGTTATGTTTTTGACATCCAAAAACGATAAGGAAGCAATCAGTACGGCCCTAAGTGTAAAGCCGGACAATTATCTTTTGAAGAGTCTTCCGCAGAGCGAGATTTTAAAAGTATTGGATACATTTTTTGAGGGAAAATAATTCTGTTTTCACATGACCTCGGGGGAGAAATATGCAGGAAATACTGAAGGATACAGTGTATCATATATCATTCAGTTTGGCGGGACTGGTGTTCAGCCTGGTTTTGTATGTGCTGTTGTTGCTTCTCGGAATAGGGAAGGAACACCGTAACCATCGCTTTCAGGTGGTCACCATGTCCGTTGTTATAGGCAATATTATCAGTATTGCCGACTACGTTCTGAGGTTTTCCGGACTCATAAAAGTCCCTGCGTGGGCGTGTCTTTTATCATTTTTGATAGTTTATCAGTTTAATACAATTCTTACTTATTATGTCGCAAAATATATTGAGGCATTCTTTGAACTTACCAATAGAAACAAATATTTTAAACAATTCAACGCCATACTCCTGATATGCGGTATCTTCGTGAGCAGTATGACCTTCTTTAGGTTTGCTTATACAATGGACGACAATTCTGTTCGGAAGGTTTTGCCGATGGTGCTTTATATGTTCCTGGCATACGGCATTGAGTTGTATTATGTTTTTTATTCAATCATCGTTTTCGTTATAAATAAAAATGATGTAGAGAAGAGAACAAGAATTACAGCTATGCTGGCGTTTACCGTTGCGGCTTTAGGCATTATCCTGGAGATAGGAAATCCAACCGGAGTTCTTATGAACTATTTTGGTGCCGTTTTGGGAACCTATATTTTCTATATTGGAATTGAAACTCCGGACTATAAAGCTTTGACAAAGACAGTTGAGGAATTGAGTCTCGCGAGAGAAAATGCCGATGCTGCAAACCGCGCAAAATCTGAGTTCCTTGCAAATATGTCACACGAGATTCGTACGCCTATCAATGCCGTAATCGGAATGAATGAGATGATCATCAGGGAAAGCGAAGATGATGAGATTATCGGATACGCAAGAAATGTCGAGGGTGCAGGAAAAACACTTCTTTCTATTATAAATGACATTTTGGATTTCTCAAAAATAGAGGCAGGACAGCTCGACATAATCGAGGCTCCTTACAGGTTCAGCTCGCTGATAAATGATATTGTGAATATGACATATTTCAGGGCAGAAGCAAAAGGCTTGGAGTTTGAGGTGGATGTAGATCCGGAACTTCCGGACGGACTTTTTGGAGATGAAATCAGAATCCGCCAGGTTATGGTAAATGTTTTGTCCAATGCCGTAAAGTACACTCATTCGGGCAGTGTAAAGCTTTCTTTTAAGGGAGAGAGAAACGGTGCGACCCTGAATCTTGAAATGACTGTAAGAGACACCGGAGTCGGAATAAAGAAAGAGGATATTAACAACCTTTTCGACAAATTCAACCGTCTGGATCTCAGCAAAAACAAGAACATTGAGGGAACGGGACTTGGCCTTGCCATCACAAAAAATCTTATAGATATGATGAACGGAACAATCGAGGTTGAAAGCGAATACGGTGTTGGTTCCGAGTTTAGAGTTAAAATCCCACAGGGTGTAGTGATAGAGGATGAAGTAGGAAACTACAAAGAAAGATTTGAAGCTCATTCCCGTGAGAATAAAAAATATAAAGAGCAGTTTAGAGCACCGGAAGCAAGCATCCTCGTTGTAGATGATACTTCCGTAAACCTTACTGTGGTTAAGGCGCTTCTCAAAGAAACACAGATGAATATCGAGACTGCTTTAAGCGGTGACGAGGCTTTGAAGTTTACTGCAAAGAAAGCTTTTGACATTATTCTTATGGATTACCGTATGCCTATAATGGACGGAACCATGACAATGGAAAAGATAAAGACTCAAGATGGCGGATTGAATCATGACACCCCAATCATATGCTTGACTGCGGATGCGGTTCTCGGTGCAAGGGAAAAGTATCTTGAAGTTGGATTCTCCGATTATCTTACAAAACCGGTTGTGGGAACAGACCTCGAGGATATGATGTTGAAGTTTTTGCCTGAGGACAAGATTATCATAGAAGAACAGCCTGAAAGTCAGGAGGAGACAAAGGGTGATAATGTAGCAACGCAAAGAAATGCTCAAAATGAATCATCTGATGTAAAAGAAAATTCCTTTGAGAGTGAATCATTTGAGAAGCTTAAAACAATATATGAAAACGAGGATGAACTTTTTCTTATAGATGCACTCAATGTATTGGAAGACGGAAATCTGCTTATGGAGGTTGTCACCCAGCTTTATGAATCAATAAATGATAATGCCGATGAGGTAGAGTATTATTTCGCAGAAAAAGATTATAAGAATTATACCGTTAAAGTACATGCAATGAAGAGTTCCACTGCACTGATAGGTGCAACCAATATTTCAAATAAGGCCAAAGAGCTTGAAATGTGTGGAAATACTGTGCTCGAAGAATCAGATGAAAATAGAGTGGCTGAAGCCAAAGAGCGCATTGAAAATGAAACCATGGATCTTCTGGCAAAATACAGATGTCTTAAGGATATTTTTTCGACGCTGTTTGAGAAGAAGGTTGAGAATCTTCCGCTTGCTGATAAGGCGTTTATGCGGGAGTTTTATGAGGCTGCCTATGAACTTGCGGGCTCGTATGATGACGACAGTATGAATGCGTTGATTGCAACCTTGGACAACTATTCATTAAGCGAAGAGGACGCCAAAAAAGTTAAAACTCTCAAAAAAGCAGTCAAGAATGCAGACTGGAAACTTGTGGAGGATACAGCGTTACAGAAAATTTAAAAATCACAAAGTACTTGCATTTAGTAACGTTTGCTGTTATATTAGCACACTGTATGAAAAATTGTATTAGCAGTTAACAAAATAATGCGAGGAGATTGTGATGGAAAAAGAGACAAAAAAGAGCGTTCTGTCCTTTATGGATAGCGTTAAAACGAAACTGATTCTTATTATGCTTATCGTAACAATAGTACCACTTACTGTTGCTATTTCGGTAAGTTATTATACATCAACATCTAAGGCAAAAACTGACGCCATGAGTAATCTTGAATGGCAGACAAAGTTTTTGCAGTCTGATATTGGAAATGTTTTCGACGAGACAAGAACAGCGCTGGAGGCATTTGCAGCTTCACCTGCCACAATAGCGTTCTTGAAGGGCGAGGCAGTTTCTGAGTCAGAAATCAAACTTCAGATGCAGAAGATAAATGAAGGCTTTGGCGACGGAAACCAGATGGTTCTCTCGAACAAAGAGGGAATGATGATTTTGAGAAGTGATGACAACAAGCTTGCAGATATTTCTGAGCGTGATTACTTTCAAAATGCCCTAGCCGGAAATGTAAACGTATCGGATATCATTATTAGCGCATCTACAAATGCGAGAAACATTTGTGTTGCTGCGCCTGTTTATGATCTTTCTACTAGCGAGGTAATTGGTGTAGTTCACAGAAGCTATGATCTCAACATGTTCCATGAGATTCTTGCCAACGAGGCAGAGGAAGCATTCATCGTAGACCACACCGGTATACTTGCCGCTCATTCAATGTACGAGATAGCTGCCGATGATGAGCCTACAGATTACAGCTCATCACCTTACATGACTTCAGGAAAAGACAGCGATACATATATCAGTACAGTTACCGGCTCGAAGACATTTGTATCATACTTAAAGGAGCCTACATCAGGTTTCACTATTTGCGTGGCTCAGTCTGTTGAAAGTGTCCTTAGCACAGCAAGACAGAGTGCAATGTTAATTGTATTCATCGGTCTTGGAATGCTTGTGCTTGTAGTTATCATTTCCATAACAATGGCAAACAATTTCACAAAGCCTATCGTTGAGGTTGATGATACGCTTGCAGAGCTTGCAACAGGTCGTTTCCGCAAGATTGAAAAATTCACCGGAAGAAAAGATGAGTTTGGCCAGATGGTCAGAAATTCAAATTCGGTTATCGATACATTACATGGTATCGTAACAGAGATTAAGACATCTTCAATGACAGTCGGAGATTCATCAGAGAATCTTTCAGATATGGCAAACGATATCGCATCAACTACAGAGAACATTGCAAACACAGTTCAGGAAATCGTTGAGGGTGCAACACAGCAGGCAAACGAGGTTCAGAGTGCAGCCGACAGCAGCATACAGATTACAGAGGCTGTTGAGGGCGTTCAGAGTTCAGCAAACGATCTCAACGATCTTGCCGGACGTATGAAGGATGCATCCGAATCTTCAAGCGAGTCTTTGGAAAACTTCCAGACAACAAGCAGTGCCATGACAGACAAGATTGAGGAAATTTCAGCTAAGATAGCTGCCACACAGACAGCAGTTGAAAACATCAACGAGCATGTTGAGGGAATCTCAGGAATCGCAGCTCAGACAAACCTCCTTTCACTCAATGCTTCAATCGAGGCAGCAAGAGCAGGAGATGCAGGAAGAGGATTCGCAGTAGTAGCCGAGGAAATCAGAAAGCTTGCAGATGATTCACAGAAACTCGCCGATGAGATTCAGGCAGTCATGAGCGAACTCTTGAGACAGTCAGAAGAGGCAGTTACAGCTGCAAATGAAATCATCGAGGACAACAAAGAACAGCAGAAGGCCCTTGCTTCAACACTTGAGGCAGTTCAGGGAATGCTTGGAGATATCGAGGAGACAGTAAACAGCGTTGCCAAGATTTCCAACGAAACAGATACTTGTGTAAGCTCAAATGTCGTTGTTGCAAACGCCATGACATCGCTCTCGGCTATTTCGGAGGAGAATGCAGCTTCAACCGAGACAACAGGTGCAGCAGTTGAGGAGCTTTCCGCAACAGTTACCACACTTGCTCAGTCAGCAGATGAGCTTAAGGAGATTGCAGAGAACCTCAATGAGAAGATGAAGTTCTTTCAGTAGTTTAATATTTCTATAAATAATACGTGCAGGTTATACATTATGTCGATCGGACGCTTTCGCTCCGCCTCAGACGTAGCGGCACATAATACACCGGGATACGGTGTATAAGTGCCGACGTCTTCCGAGGCCGACTGACATAAAAGTATAACCTGCACTTTGTTTATAAAAATCTTGGTTTACGCAAGCTGCGCGCGGTTAATAGCTGCCGTGAGCGCTGCGATAGAAGCCTTGATGATATCGGCATTCATTCCAACACCCCAAATGAGCTTTCCTTTCACTGTGATAGCCACATAAGCGACAGCAAGAGAAGAAGAACCTCTCGTCAAAGCGTGCTCAGTGTATTCAGTGAGCTCGTAAGTGATATCAAAGTGCTGCTTCAAAGCTATGCTGACCGCATCCAAACGTCCGTTTCCAAGACCGCTTGTGACTGTAACGTTTCCTGAAGCATCCTTGATGGATACGTTCGCCTTGATGGCATCTCCCACCTGATCGAAATGACATTCCGGAATAGAGAAGCTGCTCTCCACATCGCAGTAAGTCTCCTTGAAAACCTTGAAGATTTCTTCCGGAGAAAGCTCGCTGTGAGTGTGATCGGAAACACTCTTGACCTTGTAACCAAGCTCTTCCTGCATATGATCCGGAATGGAGATTCCGAAGGCATGCTTGAGAACGTAACTTACGCCGCCCTTTCCGGACTGGCTGTTGATACGGATGACATCCGAATCGTAGGTTCTTCCAAGGTCTGCAGGATCGATAGGAAGATAAGGAACAGTCCAGTAATCGTCCTTTCCTTCGTTGTGCCAAGCCATACCTTTGGAGATTGCATCCTGATGAGAACCTGAGAAAGCGGTAAACACAAGGTCGCCTCCGTAAGGATGACGAACACCGACATGCATGTTTGTGAGTCTTTCGTAGGTTTCTCTGATTTCCTGAATATTGTGGAAATCCAGTCCTGGATCAACGCCGAGTGCATACATGTTCATGGCGAGAGTTACAATGTCAACGTTTCCTGTTCTTTCACCGTTTCCGAAGAGAGTTCCCTCTATACGGTCTGCGCCCGCAAGAAGTCCAAGCTCTGCATCGGCAACACCGGTTCCTCTGTCATTGTGAGGATGAAGAGAAAGAATAACATTCTCTCTGTATTTAAGATTCTTGCTCATGAATTCAACCTGTTCGGCGAAAACATGAGGCATTGAATGCTGTACTGTGGCCGGAAGATTGATGATAATCTTTCTCTCCGGACATGGCTTCCAGATATCGAGAACCGCGTTGCAAACCTCAAGAGCATATTCCGGTTCGGTTCCGGTGAAACTCTCCGGTGAATACTGGAAGGTGATGTTTCCCTTTATATCTTTTGCAAGCTCGTTTACTAAAGTGGCGCCGTCAGTTGCAATCTTTAAAATCTCTTCTTTGGATTTTTTGAAAACCTGTTCTCTCTGAGCAACCGATGTAGAGTTGTAAACATGTACGATTACGTTTGGCGCACCGTCGATTGCTTCAAATGTCTTCTTTATTATATGTTCCCTTGCCTGAGTCAAAACCTGGATGGTGACATCGTCGGGAATCATTTTCTTATCAATAAGAGTTCTTAAGAATGTGTATTCTGTCTCGGAAGCGGCAGGAAATCCGACTTCGATATGCTTGAACCCTATGGATAGTAGCATCTGGAAAAAATCGACTTTCTGTTCAAGGCTCATAGGCTCTATAAGTGCCTGGTTTCCGTCTCTCAAATCAACACTGCACCAGATTGGTGGGTGATCCGCTGCGTCTTTTTTGACCCAGTCAATGCTTTCTTCTTTTGGAAGAAAATACATCTTTTTGTACTTCTTGTATCCGTTCATTACTGAAACCTCCTGTAAATAGTCTTTCTTTTCCAGAAATCTTAGGCAAAGAATATCATATTTCTTTAATGCGGTAAAGTGGGAAATAAGTTGTGCAACGAGCACAAAAAAATATCCATTCACTAGGCTATATTGACAAATATTAAAAGTATGTTAAAATTTTCAATGTTGAGTTATTCTTATTCAAAAAATATATAGGTTTCTAGAAGCAACAAAGGTGTTGAAGGGTACCGAAAATTAATGATGCAAATCATTAAGAAGGTAGCCTCATTTTTATGTACGGGGAAACTTCGCCGCGTTAAAGCGGTAGCATGTTGCTGTGTAATCAGACTAAAAAGTTGCATAAAAATGCTTCGAAAAAGCTTAAAAAACAAAAAGATGGGATGAAATAATATGGTTTGGTATGTAATCAAGAGAATCGGTGCATCGATTGTTACGCTGTTTCTTATTCTTGGAATCACATTCTTCCTTATGAATATGGTTCCGGGATCTCCGTTCCTTACGGAGAAGTCTACCGCTGAGCAGATTGCACAGGCAAATGCTAAGTACGGTCTTGACAAGCCGCTCATAGTACAGTTCAAAAACTATGTAGTGAGCTACATTCAGGGAGATCTCGGTGTTTCCCTTAAAATGCAGGAGGGAACCCCTGTAAAGGATATCCTTTTTGGACAGGGAAAATTCCAGCTTTCAATTAAGCTTGGTCTTATATCGCTTCTTGTAGCGGTAATCATAGGAATTCCGTTAGGTTGTATTGCAGCCTATAACAGAGGAAAATGGCTCGATGGTTTCTTGCGAGTCGTAACGACGGTCGGAGTTGCAATTCCTACATTCGTACTTGCAACTTTGCTTCTGGCACTTTTCGCAGTAAAGCTCCAGTGGCTTCCGACACTTTCAAGTTCGTTAAAGAGCCCGAAGGAATATGTTATGCCTATCATAAGCCTTTCCTTCTATTATATGTGTTACATTGCAAAGCTTACGAGAACAAGTATGCTTGATGCCATCAACCAGGACTACATCAGAACTGCAAGAGCAAAGGGTGTAAAGACAAGAGCACTCATTATCAAGCATGCGCTCAGAAACTCACTCATTCCTGTAATCACATATTTGGGACCTGTTATTGCAGGTATCATCACCGGTAGTTTCGTAGTAGAGTCTACATTCTCTATACCGGGACTTGGAAAGTACTTCATTCAGAGCGTTTTGAGCCGTGACTACACAGTCATAATGGCAACGACATTCGTACTTTCCGCATTGGTTATCATAATGAACCTTTTCGTGGATATCGCATACAAGATAGTAGATCCGCGTATTACGCTTACATCACAGGAGGATTAATAGAATGAGTGACGCAAACTTATCCAAGCTTAGTCCTTTTCGTGTAGACGCGGACGAGCTTATAGAAAAATTCGGACTTTCAGACGAGGATTTTGCTCCGGCAAATGATTCCGAGAAAGAGTCCATGGTAGAGATGCACAAATCTGTTTCATTCTGGGCAGATGCGTGGAGACGTTTCAAGGCAAACCACGTT
>JAILLZ010000125.1 GCA_024692885.1 Lachnospiraceae bacterium
CAGAGTCAAGCTTTATGGATGCATTATCAAATGCGTTCAGAGCGAATGCAGACAGTATTTTAATGACAATGGAAACTCTGGGGCTTACAATGGATGATTTGTCCGATCAAAGCAACCTTACTGCACTTGCAAACGCAATGAATGAGGGTGCTGCAAATCTGGGTGTTCCACAAATCGAAGATATTGATGCTACGGTTGAATCGTTGATGAATAAATCAAATGATACCGAGTCTACAGCAACAACCGGCACCGCTGGTGGCGGCGGAGGTGGTGAAAGCGATGAAGAAACCACCACAAAGATTGTCACCATAAACGGAGTGCAGTATTTGGAAATAACTACGACCGAGAACGGTGTGACAACGACAACAAGGACAGTTCTTACAGCTGCAAATGCATCAATTTAAAGTATGTTATTCTAAGCGAATAATCAAAAGCAGGTTATAAACTAAGTAAAAGCATTCTTCTTTGTCAGAAAATAAAGGAGGATGCTTTTTCTGTGATTTAAAACTTGGGTTATTTGTGCTACATTTAAAAGTATGTACAAATCATGGGAGGGGTTTTTATGCGTGGAATTATGAACTTGGTTAAATGCAGGTTGTTTACAGTAGCAGCATTGATGTTCCTGATGATGCTTTGTCTCTTTTTCGGACCGATAAGCGCCCGGGCAGATGATTCTTCGGAAAACAAGAACGTCATCTACATAGACCCGGAAGGGAACAGCGGAGGATATACCACTGTGCTCTATGACAATTCCAACGGATTGCCAACATCCGAAGCCAACGCGATAGCGGAGACGTCGGATGGATTCATATGGATCGGCTGCTACAGTGGTCTTGTAAGATACGATGGCAACACCTTCGAGAGATACGATTCCACTTCCGGCATCGCCAGTGTAATGAGTCTTTATGTGGATACAAAGGACAGACTCTGGATTGGTACAAACGACAGCGGTATAGCGGTTATTGAGGACGATGACCTAAGAATCTTCAACAAGGATGACGGACTCAAATCACTCTCGGTCAGAGATATAAAAGAGGACGAAAACGGCTATATCTATGTTGCAACTACGGAAGGACTTTGCATAATAGACCCTGATTTCAATGTTTTATCCTTTGACGACCCGACTCTCGAGCACACATACATTAAGCAACTCGAAATGGATGACACCGGACTGATTTACGGAGTGACAAACGACGGATCGGTTTTCCTTATAAGAGACGAGGAACTTATCGGCCTCTATACCGAGGAGTATCTTGGCGTGGACGGCATACATACCATACTTGCAGACCCTTACAATGAGGGGTATTTCTACATCGGAACGGAAGGCTCCGGAGTGTACAGCGGAAAGCTTACAGCGGGATACAGAAAAACAGGTCTTATTGATGTAAGCCCACTTGAATACATAAATGATATATTCCCTATAAACGATCAGATATTCATAGTTGCCGACAACGGAATCGGTGTCATAGAAAACAATCGTTTCACGCAGATAAAGAATGTAGCCCTTAACAGTTCAATAGAAAAAATGATTACCGATTACCAGGGTAATCTTTGGTTTACATCTTCAAAACAAGGTGTTATGAAGATTGTGCCAAGCATGTTCTTCGACGTGTTTGAAAACTACGAACTGGATGAATGCGTAGTCAATACAACATGCTACTACGAAGACAAACTTTTTATCGGAACAAAAGACGATGGAATAATTGTTCTGGATGAAGAGGGAAGAGTTGAAAATATCCCATTAAACAGCGTCGTTACGGCACTTAAGGGAGAAGTAATAGAGGCTGATGATCTGATAGCCATGTTGGACGGACAGAAGATTCGTTCCATCGAGGGAGACAGCAAGGGAAATCTTTGGATTGCAACATTCGGAAAATACGGTCTTGTCAGATATAAAGACGGCGAAGCCACTTGCTTTACGGTAAATGACGGCATCCCTACCGAGAGAGTCAGAGCCATTTATGAAAAGGCAGATGGCACATACCTTGTGGCATGTACCGGTGGCGTGGCTCTCATTGACGGAAATGATGTTAAAAAGGTTTACGACGAGTCTGACGGAATCACAAATTCGGAAGTATTGACCGTATGCGGAGCCGAAAACGGTGAAGATATAATAGTGGGTACAGACGGTGGCGGTATCTACATCGTAAATGAAGAGAGTACCAGACATATCGGCATAGAGGAAGGCCTGCAGTCCGAAGTAGTGATGCGAATAAAGAAAGACCGCACCGAAAACGTTTATTGGGTTATCACAAGCAATTCGATAGCATGCATGGATGCGGACTACAACGTATCGACCATAAAGAATTTTCCATATTCGAATAACTTCGACTGGTACGAAGATTCTAACGGAAGAATGTGGATATTAAGCAGCAACGGAATATATGTTGTCACAGTGGAAGAGATGCTGGCAAATGGCGAGATAAATCTGTTGTATTTCAGCAAAGAGAACGGACTTTGCTGCTACTCTACATCCAACTCCTACAGTGGAATTACGGATGCCGGAGATTTGTATATTGCGGGAACAACAGGCGTGGCCCGTATAAATATAGATAAACCTTTTGAAGGAACGGATGAACTTAAAATGAATATCCCATACCTCGAGGCAAACGGCGAGAAGGTATATCCGGATGAGAACGGTAACTACACATTGCAATCTGACGCAAAAAAGGTTACTATTTATACTTTCGTATACAACTATTCCCTCGTAAATCCGAAGGTGACATATTATCTTGACGGATTTGACGATGAAAAAGTCACTGTGGACAGAACAGAACTCGTGCCTGTGGACTACACGAACCTCAAGGGCGGAGAGTACGATTTTGTCGTTTCGCTTACCGATCCTTCTGGTGCTGAGGTAAACAGCGAGGCAATAGTTCACATTAAAAAGATAAAAGCTTTTTATGAAACTGTTTGGTTCTACCTCGTGATGGTTGGAAGCATACTGTTTATTCTTTGGGCTGCAGTAAAGCTCTATGTGAGGAAGAAGACAAAGGATTTCGAGAGAAAAGAGCGGGAAAACAACAAGCTCATGGATGAAATCACGGAAGCCTTTGCAAAGATGATAGACTTGAAGGACGCGTACACAAACGGTCATTCGACACGTGTGGGTGAGTACACAAAGATGCTTGCAACAGAGCTTGGTTATGACGAGGCGACAGTCAATAAGTATTACCGCATCGCCCTTTTGCACGATGTTGGTAAGATTGGTGTTCCGAGCGCTGTTTTAAATAAAAACGGCAAGCTCACGGACGAGGAGTTTGCAAAGATAAAGTCACACACAATCAGAGGTGAAGAAGCGTTAAAGAATATCAGCATCATGCCTGAAATAGCAATAGGTGCAGGTGCTCACCATGAGAGACCTGACGGAAAAGGATATCCAAGAGGCCTTAAAGGAGATGAGATACCTCGTGTGGCACAGATTATCGGTGTGGCAGATACCTTTGATGCTATGTATTCAAACAGACCGTACAGAAATCGAATGAATTTTGAAAAGGTCGTATCGATAATAAAAGAGGTTTCCGGTACCCAGCTTCAGCCGGATGTTGTAGATGCTTTCTTAAGGCTGGTTGAAAAAGGAGAGTTCAGAGATCCTGACGATCACGGCGGCGGAAGCATGGAAGATATCACCAACATCCACAAAGAGCAGGACAAGAAAGAAGCCGAAGAAGCTAAAGAAAATAAAGAAGAATAGAGGATTAGATATGAAGTGGAATAAATACACTATCAGCACAACTACCGAGGCGGAGGATGTGATAAGCGCATCCTTGAGCGAGATAGGAATAAACGGAGTTGAGATAGAAAACAATGTCCCATTGTCAAAAGAGGACCAGGCGGATATGTTCATAGACTTTCCACCGGAGCTTCCACCTGATGATGGAGTAAGCCGTGTGAGCTTTTATCTCGATGAGAGCGAAAACCAGGAAGAAATCCTTATTAAGGTTAGACAAATGCTCGAGGAGACCGCGAAGTTTATGGATATAGGCGAAGCAGTCATAACATCGTCTGAAACGGAAGATTTGGATTGGATCAACAATTGGAAAAACTTTTTCCATTCGTTCACAATCGGCGATATTCTTATAAAACCGACCTGGGAAGACGTAAAGGAGGAAGACGACGGAAAGATCTTAATAGAGATTGATCCGGGAATCTCATTCGGAACAGGAAAGCATGAGACTACACAGCTCTGTATAAAGGAACTCGAGAAATACATCGTAAAAGAAATACCATCCTGCGTAGAAAAGGATGCAAGCGGAAAGCCTGACATTAGAGTGCTTGATGTTGGTTTCGGAAGCGGAATCCTTTCAATGGTTGCCCTCAAACTCGGAGCAGCTCATGTAGTGGGAACGGATCTTGATATAAACTGTATCGAGTCCGGAAAAGAAAATATGACAGTCAACAACATCGAAGAGAAATCCTATGAGTTTTACGTAGGAAACCTTATCGACGATGAAGCACTTCAGAAAGAGGTGGGAGAGCATCCATTTGATATTGTGGTTGCAAATATTCTCGCAGATGTTATTATACCTATGGCTCCGGTGATACCTGCACTCATGAAAAAGGGCGGCATATTCATCACTTCGGGAATCATCGATTTCAAAGAAAACGAAGTAAAGAATGCGATAGAAGCAGCCGGACTTAAGGTTGTTTCAATCAACCACCAGGGCGAGTGGGTAAATATCACGGCCATAAAGCCGGAGGAATAAAATGTATCAGTTTTTCGTTGAAAATGAAAATGTATCATCCGATTCGATAAGAATCATAGGCCAGGATGCCAAACATATCAGGAATGTACTCCGAATGAAAAAGGGAGAGGTTGTGCGTGTTAGCACAGCTGCTTCAGAGAATTTCCTGTGTGAAGTGGCTGATTTCATCGAGGATGATGTAATAGTTGCCATAAAAGAACGCAATATAAAGAGCACAGAGCTACCGGGAAAAGTGTATTTGTTTCAGGCTATCCCAAAGGGAGACCGCATGGAGACAGTAATAGAAAAATGCGTGGAGCTTGGAGTACATGAAATAATACCGGTTGAGATGAAAAACTGTATCGTTAAGCTTGATGAAAAAAAGAAGGCAAACAGGCTCAAAAGATATCAGGCTATAGCGGAGGCTGCAGCAAAGCAGTCAAAGCGAAGCATAGTTCCAAACGTTCATGAGGTTATGAAATATAAAGAGGCAGTGGATTACGCACTGTCAAACAGCGACGTGCTTCTTTTCCCATACGAGAGAGAAGACGGCATGAAAGGCTATAACGAAGTCATGGACAAAATAGTTCCGGGTAAAAATATCAGCTTTTTCATAGGACCGGAAGGCGGTTTCGATGAGGAAGAAGTATCGATTGCCAAAGAACATATGGATATCATTTCTCTGGGAAGCAGAATACTGCGAACAGACACGGCAGCAATTGTTACAATGACTGCCATAATGCTTAAATTCGAAAGCGAAAATTAGTGAAAAGAGGAAAGCTTCATGGAAAGCTATTTGGATAATTCGGCCACCACAGTCTGCTCGAAAAGAGCGGTAGACCTTATGGTAAAGCTTCTTACGGAAGATTACGGCAACCCTTCGGCCATGCATGACAAGGGAGTTATTGCCGAGAACTATTTGAAAGATGCAGCATCAAAGATTGCAAACACACTCAAGGTCGATGCAAAAGAGATATATTTTACCTCAGGTGGAACCGAATCAAACAACATGGCGCTTATAGGCGCCGCACTTGCAAACAAAAGAGCGGGCATGCATATCATCACAACTGATATTGAGCATGCTTCTATTTATGCTACAACAGAGTTTTTAAAGGAGCAGGGCTTTGAAATCACCTATCTTCCGGTAGATGAGAACGGTCTTGTAGATATGGATTTCCTTGAGAAAAACTTGAGAGAAGATACGATTCTTGTTTCCATAATGCAGGTAAACAACGAGATTGGCGCGGTCGAGCCGATAGACGAGATAGCAAAGCTTGTTCATAAGAAGAGCAAAAATGCCATTTTCCATGTGGATGCAATTCAGTCCTACGGAAAAATGATTATCAGACCGAAAAAGAGCGGCATAGATATGCTCAGCGTTAGCGGACATAAGATTCACGGCCCTAAGGG
>JAILLZ010000131.1 GCA_024692885.1 Lachnospiraceae bacterium
GGACTTGCACTCATCACATATTCAGCTATCTGACTGTATATATCTTCATTGTTCATGATTATTCCCCCATTTTCTGTTATACTCATTATACCCACTTTTATTCCCAATATCAAGGGTATAACGGGTATAACAAGATCAAAAAAAGACCTGCCACTTTCGTGACAGGTCTTGATATTCTTGTTTACTTGCTTTTATCCTGCATAGAAGAATTTTACAAGGAACAATAATGAAAGAATGTATGTGAGAAGAGAAACTTCTTTTCTTCTTCCTGTTACAACCATCATTACTGAATATGTGATGAGTGCAAGTCCGATTCCGTGTCCGATAGATCCTGAAATAGGCATTGCAATGATCATCATTGCTACAGGGATAAGCTGTGTCTTATCTGAAAAATCGATATCTTTGAGTCCGGCCATCATCAGGAATCCTACGTAAATAAGAGCTGAAGATGTAGCCGGTGCAGGGATAATTCCCGCGATTGGTGCGATGAACATGCAAAGAAGGAAAAGGATACCTGTTGTGATAGCAGTGAGTCCTGTTCTTCCGCCTGCCTCAACACCTGAAGCTGACTCAACGAATGTTGTGACGGTAGATGTACCTGTGAGGGAACCGGTAACTGTTCCGATGGCATCTGACATAAGCGCCTCTTTCATCTGTGGCATCTTTCCGTCTTTATCAAGCATGTTTGCACGGCTGGCTGTTCCAACGAGGGTTCCGATTGTATCGAACATGTCGATGATACAGAAAGTTACTACAAGTGTTGTTACTGTAACCCATCCGAGGCTTACAAATCCCTTGAAATCAAGTGCAAAAAGAGTTGTCTCTTTAAGATCTGCAAAAGGTGGTGCAAAAGATGCTCCCTCAAGTGATGCAAATGGATTTGATCCGAGGATGAAGAATTCTCCGAGCCAGTATAAAACTGAAGCTGCAATGATTCCGTAGAGAACTGATCCCTTTAATCCCTTGTGGCTCAATGCAATGATTACGAATAATCCGAAGAACATTGTTACAACGGTAAGAACCATTGGTGTATATCCGTCTTCCATTACAGATGCAGCATAAGATGCTGTGAGTGATCCAAAGAAATCACGCATCGCATAGAAGCAATCTCCGTTTGAATTGTAAACACCCGCATTTGATCCAAGACCGATGTTGAGAAGCATCATACCTATAGCAGGTCCGATTCCGAGACGTACTGCTGCAGGGATTGCTTCAACGATCTTTTCACGTACATTCAAGATTGAAAGAATGATGAATACAACACCTTCGATGAAAACGATGCAAAGTGCTGAACGGAATGACTGAAGATATGTCATACCTGAAAGGGCTGCAAGGTTTCCAACTACTACTGCGAAGAAACTGTTAAGTCCCATTCCCGGTGCCATAGCAAATGGCTTGTTTGCATACAATCCCATGACAATTGTACCCAATGCAGAGGAAATGCATGTTGCCAAAAATACACCGTTCCAAAGATCCTGTCCTTCAGCTCCAAAACCTGTAAGCAAGTTAGGATTCAAAGCAAAGATGTAAGCCATGGTCATAAATGTTGTGAGACCAGCCAAAATCTCTGTTCTGACAGTGGTGTTGTTTTCCTTTAATTTGAAAAACTTTTCCATTTGAAACTCTCCTTTATTTTGTTGTTTGGCTCAAACGAGCACTCCCTATTTTTGCACAATATGGAGAGGATTTCAACTCGTATATTTACAGCAATTTTTTAATACACCGCCCCTGCCACAAGGAATCCTATTACGGATAATCCGCATGCACTGAGCGAATACGGCAGCTGTGACAAGGCATGTTCCACATTGTCTATTCCGGAACTCTGTGAAGCCAGCAGAGTAGCATCTGAATAGAAGCAGGCATGACTTCCAAATGTTCCTCCGGATATAATCGCTGCCATGATGAGTATCGGATTTACACCTATGGTTGCACCGAGTGGAAACACTATAGGTGTTATTATCGAAC
The DNA here is from genome assembly GCA_024692885.1 of Lachnospiraceae bacterium. Taxonomy (GTDB): domain Bacteria; phylum Bacillota; class Clostridia; order Lachnospirales; family Lachnospiraceae; genus JAILHT01. The sequence continues at coordinate 1,966 of JAILLZ010000131.1, forward strand.
TCATACCCCAATCCGAACCTGTACAAAAGGCAAGCACTGCCCCAAGTACAAATACAACCGCAGGAAAGGCTTCCGGTAACAAAAGCGGTTGTGCTTTTTCTATGATATACTCTGTCATTCCAAGGTATGCGCACACTTCCTTCAACACAAATGTAACCAAAAGCATAGTGAGCATTTGAAGCATATCTCCAAATCCTTCTATTGTGTATCTCATATACTCATCCGAAGTCATCTTCCCTGTCGGCACATACAGTGCAAAACACACCGCAAGCGCTATAACCACTGATACAAGTATGTCACCGAGTATTACCGCACAAGCCACGAGCACTCCCATCGGAATAAGAAAGAGTCTGATGTCACCATCTTCAGTATTTTCGTCGTCTGTTACGTCCAGATTAAAGCGCTCACTGTCTTTGGAATAAACCAGTCCCTGCTCCTTGGCACGAATAAACGCACTTTTCATTGCTCCCGCCTTTGGAACGATACCTGCGCAAAACAAAGCCACTATTGTAAGAGTTATCCATGGATAAAAACAAAATGGAATCGCCTTTACATAGGCTGCCATAGGCGAAGCAAATCCCATTGCTTTCACACTGTCCTGCTCTGCAAATAAAGATGAATAAAACACTGCCCATGTAGATATAGGTATCAGCACACACACCGGTGCTCCGGTTGAATTCAAAAGAAAAGCAAGCGACTCTCTGGGAAGCTTCTTCTTATCAAATATGCGCTTCATGCTTGCTCCGATAGAAAGTACGTTCAGATAATCATCCACAAATATCAATATTCCCATTATATATGTCACAAAAAATGTTTTTCTGTCACTGTTGCATACACCTGAAAGATATTTTGAAAAGCCAAAGCTTCCCTTTGAGCCCTTAAGCAGAGATATAAGTGCTCCGAAAAGCAGACACACAAGAAAAACCCACACGTTTTCAGACAGCATTTCCTGCAATACTTCACACCACTTAAATAAAAAATCCTTTCCAAACGCAAAAAACGATGCGACAAATGAGCCGATAAGCATACACTCCACGCATCGTTTTGTTTTCACCGAGAATACAATAATGCACAGCGTTATTATTATTGCTATAAGTCCCTGTTCCACTATTACCACCTGACCTCCGAAATTATTACTTTAAGCAAAAAATATCAGAGAAACATCCGGTTTAATATCCATCTCGGGTTTGATTATTCTGTTATGTAATGTTTAGTTTTGTCATCCTTTATAAACTTTTCTATACAACTTCCTTTTCATCGCAAAAATCATTGTACAGTTTGAAGAGCATCGACTTTTTTGAGACTCCTGCTTTGAAGAAAATATTATGCGAATGAGTTTTTGCCGTGCCCACTGAAATGCTTAGAGCATCGGCAATTTCCTGGCTGTTTTTTCCTGCCATCATAAGTTCTAAGATTTCCTGCTCCCTAACGGTAAACTGGTACTTCCTGCAGAAAAGATAAAACTTGGAATAGTCATCCTCCTCGGTGCCCCTTCTCTCTCCGACATATGCCGGAACAGTCTGCGACAAAACGCTTTCCTTCGCTCTACTCTCCACATATTGATCAAGATATCTGAATTCATAATTCAAAATAAAACATGCCAAAACAAATCTGAAAATATCTTCCGTGACACTTCTGTTGTTTATGTAGACCGTGTTCTGATAATTGTCCACGAAAAAGATTACGTAGGTGTCTTCAACCAATATCAATACCGAAAAAAACATGAATATCTTCGCAAAGCGTTTCAACATCTTCTCCACGGTCTCATCCAATTCGGCTTTTTTCTTCCTTATATAATTAAGAACATATGCTCCGAAAACGAACATGTATATCTGGTTTGGCTCGTAGTAGAGCCATGACTTCATAGGTGAATCCTCTGTGAGAGGTATGAAAAGCAGATACACTATAAGAACGACAAGCGCAACCTTAAGCACCTTAAAGTCCGCCTTAAGCAGTGCCTCGTTTAATAAAATCAGACTTCCAAAAACCACAACATATACAAGAGTCTTCCATGAAGGCTGCATGAGAAATCTGCTGTCATACATGTTTGCAAACACCGGTGAATTCTCAGTAAGCGAAATGACAATGAGATCTGCAATAAATGCGACGTATAAAATAAGAATAAACAGATAGTCTTTCTTCTTAATAAACCAATAGTTTATGGCTGATATAGCTATAACTATACTGAAAACAGATACTAAAAAAGTATTATAGACATTTAATAATGCCACCATATATAACCCCACTCCCAAAAAAAACACTTCTCCAAGTGCCTATAGATTAACAAAATGCACGTTTTTTGTTAATGGTACTTTTCTCCTTAATCCGCTATTTTTCTGTGCAATATTACCAAAAGGTTTACTAAAGTTTACTCGTTTTTATACAAAATATGCATAAAAATCTACCCTCCGATAGTATGGTCAACCGCTCATAAACGAGACTACAGTGAGCTCATCAAAACTAAATACGAAAGGAGCTTTTTGCAAAATGGAAAAGAAAAAATTCCGATTGATAGATGCCATACTTACTGTTATCTGTGTGGTATTTGTAGCAGAAGCTGCTGCACCTGTTGCAGCGATTGGTAACTCACAGTATTTCTGGTGGATCTTCATGATGATATGTTTCCTTTTACCTTACGGTCTCATTTCATCAGAACTTGGTACCACCTACACCGGAGACGGAGGTTTGTACGACTGGGTTTCTAAAGCCTACGGACACAAATGGGGAGCTCGCGCATCCTGGTATTACTGGATCAACTTTCCACTCTGGATGGCATCACTTGCCATAGTTTTTCCGCAGATGATAGGAATCATAACAGGACACACTCCCGGAACAGCGGTATCCATCATTGTTGAGTTGGCATTTATATGGATTGTTACTCTGATTGCCTACACTCCTACAGCTGATTCCGTTTGGATTTTAAACGCTGCGGCTGTTATAAAAGTTGGTCTTGCAATCCTCATAGGTGTGCTTGGTATCTACGGAGGTATCAAAAACGGACTTGCAAATCCTATAACTTTTGGATTTCTTCTTCCATCTTTTGATGCGGACAGCCTTTCATACATCTCAGTAATCATCTTCAACATGCTGGGATTCGAGGTTATTTGTACCATGTCAGATTCAATGGAGAATCCGAAAAAGCAGATTCCTCAGGCAATTGTAGCCGGCGGAGTTGTGATTGCACTAATCTACATGTTTTCAGCTTTTGGAATCGGAGCAGCCATCCCTACAAGCGAAGTCAGCACAGACAGCGGACTCATCGATGCGCTCATGCTTCTCACCGGAAAAGAAGGCGGCCTCTTCATATCAGCCTGCGCTATACTCTTCCTTTTGACACTCTTCGGAAACATGATCTCATGGTCAACAGGAGTTAACGAGGTTGCAGCTTACGCTGCCGACAACGGAGATATGCCTGCAGTATTTTCAAAGAGAAGTGCAAAGAACGGCATGGCAACAGGAGCTGCTACCATGAACGCAATTGTTGCATCGGTAATATGTGTTATTGCACCGTTCATCCCTAACGAGGATCTCTTCTGGAGTTTCTTCGCCCTTAACCTTGTAATGTTCCTTATGTCTTACATCCCTGTCTTCCCGGCTTTCCTAAAGCTGAGAAAAACAGACCCGGATGCAACTCGTACATTCAAGGTACCCGGAAGTGAACCAGTGCTTAAAATCTTAGCTATAGTTCCTATGATTCTCATCATAGTTTCTATCATATTTACGGCAGTTCCGCTCTCTTTTGACTCAGAGACACTTGCAGGTACACTTCCTATCACCATAGGCGCCATCATTTTCATAGTGATTGGTGAGTTGCTTATCGTTTTTGAAGAGCACAAAAGAAACGCTGCCTAACAAAAAATAACATTATTGATTATAAATTGGAGGAATAATCATGGCTAAAAGAATTACAGGATCAACACCTAAGGCTGACGGTTACCGCATGCCGGGTGAGTTTGAGGAACAGGAAAGAATCTTCATGCTTTGGCCTTGGAGAAATGACAACTGGCGCCTTGGAGCAAAACCGGCTCAGGCAACTTATGTAAATGTAGCAAAAGCTATCGCAGAGTTTGAGCCTGTCACTGTATGTGTTCCACCTGCTCAGTATGAAAATGCACTTGCACGTTTCACAGCTGTTGGAAACGACAACATAACAGTTGTTGAAATGACTTCTGACGATGCTTGGATCAGAGACTGCGGACCAACCTTCCTCATAAATGACAAAGGTGGAAGACGCGCTGTCGATTGGGAATTCAACGCATGGGGCGGTCTTGTGGACGGCCTGTACTTCCCTTGGGACCAGGACGCTTTGGTTGCAAGAAAGGTATGTGAGCTCACAAACACAGATTCATACAAGACAGAAGGTTTCGTTCTTGAAGGCGGTTCAATCCATGTAGACGGTGAAGGCACCGTTATGGTTACAGAAATGTGTCTCCTCTCAGAGGGAAGAAATCCTCATATGAGCAAGGAGGAAATCGAAGAAATGCTCAAGAACTATCTCGGATGCGAAAAAGTTCTTTGGGTAAAAGACGGAATCGATCCATATGAGACAAACGGTCACATCGATGATGTTGCATGTTTCGTTCGTCCCGGTGAAGTTGCTTGTCTCTACACAGACGACGAAAACCATCCATTTTACAAGGAAGCTCAGGCTGCTTACAAATTCTTAAGCGAGCAGACCGACGCAAAAGGACGAAAACTCAAAGTACACAAGATGTGTGCAACAAAGCTTCCATGCTATCTGAAGGATGCCGATACCATCGACTACTCAGAGGGAGCTATCCCAAGAGAGGAAGGCGAAATCTCAATCGCTTCATACATGAACTTCCTCATAGTAAACAACGCAATCATCCTTCCTCAGTACGGAGATGAAAACGACGCTCTCGCTGTTAAATGCGCACAGGAAATGTTCCCTGACAGAAAGATTGTCGGAGTAAGAACTGAAGAAGTTGCTTACGGTGGAGGAAATATCCACTGCATTACACAGCAGATGCCTGCTATCAAATAATAATTATTAGTTTTAAAAAGGAGTAAAAAACAATGTACGCAAACGGAGTAAGACATTTTATCGACACAAAGGATTTAACACAGGAGGAGGTTCTCGACATCGTAAACCTCTCTTTGGAAATAAAGAAATGCATCAAAGCCGGATATTATCCACCACTTATGAGAAGAAAAACTCTTGGAATGATCTTCCAGCAGTCTTCCACTAGAACAAGAGTATCTTTTGAAACAGCTATGGAACAGCTCGGTGGACATGCACAGTATCTCGGACCTGGAATGATTCAGCTCGGCGGTCATGAGACAATCGGTGATACAGGAAAGGTTCTCTCAAACCTCATCGATATCGTTATGGCTCGTGTTATCGAGCATGATACAGTAGTTCAGCTTGCAAACGCATGCTCTATCCCAGTACTTAACGGTATGTCAGACTATAACCATCCTACTCAGGAAATCGGTGATATGTGTACCATCGTTGAAAACCTTCCAAGGGGCAAAAAGCTCTCTGACTGCAAGGTAGTTTTCGTAGGAGACGCTACACAGGTATGTGCTTCTCTTGCAATGATCACCACAAAATGCGGTATGCATTTCGTACACTACGGACCAAAGGGTCATCAGCTTCAGGACAGCCCTTCAGCAGCTTGTCTTCCTGAAATCGAGAAGAACGTTAAAGAATACGGCGGTTCATTCCTGACAACAGACAACAGAGACGATGTTCGCGGAGCAGACTTCATCTACACAGATGTTTGGTATGGTCTCTACGAATCAGAGCTTCCAAAGGATGAGCGTGTACGTATCTTCGGAGACTATCAGGTAAACAGAGAATTGATGTCTCTCGGAAACATCGGCTGCAAGTTCATGCACTGTCTCCCAGCAACACGTGGCGAAGATGTTACAGATGAAGTTGCCGATTCAGACTCATCACTTTGCTGGGAAGAGGCAGGAAACCGTCTCACAGCTATGAGAGGTTTGCTTGTATACTTCACACAGTATCAGAGAGAGCAGGCTCCTTCAGAGCTTCAGCAGGCAGCTGCAAAGGAAAATCTCGAAAAATTCATGAGTGATAGAGGAATCAGATAATGTCAAAAATAGTTATAGCTTTAGGTGGAAATGCCCTTCAGTCGAAGGACTCTTCCCCTACTGCCGAAGGTCAGCTCTCGGTAGTAAAACAGACATGTGAGCATATCGCCGACATCTGCTGTATGGGTCATGAAATAGCCATCGTGCACGGCAACGGCCCTCAGGTGGGAAGAATTCTTCTCGCCTCTGAGACCGCAAAGGATGTCACTCCTTCGATGCCATTTGATGTGTGCGGTGCCATGTCACAGGGATATATCGGATATCACATCCAGCAGGCCCTCAAGTATGCCTTAAACGCAAGAAACCTGAACTATCCCGTACTTTCGGTTGCTACTCAGGTAGCTGTTGAAAAGGATGATCCGGCTTTTTCAAATCCTACAAAACCTATCGGACCATTTTACGACAAGGAGGAAGCCGACAAGCTCTCCACCGAAAAAGGATATGTTATGAAAGAGGACGCCGGTCGCGGATACAGACGTGTGGTAGCCTCACCAAAACCTGTAAAAATAATAGAAATCGATGCAATTAAAAGACTTTGGGATTCATCTATTGTAATCTCCTGTGGGGGCGGCGGAATACCTGTAGTGGAAAACGCCGATGGTACTCTCGATGGCGTTCCAGCTGTTATAGACAAAGACTTTGCAGCCGAACTCCTAGCTGAAAAAGTTGATGCAGACATTCTTATGATACTCACGGAAGTCGACAAAGTTGCCATCAACTGGGGAAAACCGAATCAGAAAGATCTCGATTCTCTTTGCTTAAAAGACGCAGTGAAATACATCGATGAAGGTCAATTCCCTTCAGGCAGCATGCTTCCAAAAGTTGAAGCCTGCATGCGATTTGTAAGAAATAATCCGGGCAAGAAAGCCA
>JAILLZ010000147.1 GCA_024692885.1 Lachnospiraceae bacterium
CGGAAGATTCCACCATCCAAAACCTTGAGTGGCTGGATGAAAAAAAGAAAAACACTCTGTTGCAGGGAAGAAATGATAAAACTAAAGAACAATTGTATGAAAAACTCTTAAGCAAAGATGTAAAGGCTGTCAGCATATTCGACGATGCATATCCGAAACGGCTTAAAAACATTTACGACCCACCGTTTGTTTTATATTACAAAGGAAATATTCCTGAGGAGGACAAGCAGTCTATATCCATAGTTGGAGCCAGAATGTGCGATGAATACGGCAGAACCCTCACCATTCAGATTGCCAGAGAACTGGCATTAAGAGGTGTCAGTGTAATAAGCGGAATGGCTTACGGAGTGGATGCAGCCTCCCACTGGGGAGCCTTAAAGGGAGAGGGAAAGACCTACGCGATATTGGGATGTGGTGTGGATGTGATATATCCGGAAAAAAACGCAAAACTGTACCACGAGATACTGGCAAACGGTGGAGGTGTTATTTCAGAGTTTTTTCCGGGAACCTTTGCGAAACCAAGCTTTTTTCCGTTGAGGAATCGCATTATAAGCGGAATGTCCGATGCAGTGATAGTCATGGAAGCAAAAGAAAGAAGCGGCTCAATAATAACGGCAGATTTGGCGCTCGAACAGGGAAAAGATGTGTATGCCCTGCCGGGAAGAGTTGGGGATGCGTTAAGCTTTGGCACCAACAGACTGATTAGGCAGGGAGCGGGTATCATAACATCGGTTGAAAGCCTGATCGAGGACCTTAATTTAGAGCGCATTGCAGAGGACATTGGTACTATACAGAATGAAATTCATCTTGAAAAAGAAGAATTGTTGTTGTATAGTGTGTTGGATTTACATGCAAAAAATATCGATGATATCTTTTCTGAAGTGGATATGGACAGAGAGTGCGTTATAAATATTCTTACGTCACTCGTGACAAAAGGTGCGGCTGAAGAGTGCTTCAGAAATTATTATAAAAAATGCTGATTCTTTAGGAGATGTTATGCGCAAATATTTAGTCATTGTGGAGTCACCTGCAAAGGTTAAGACCATCAAAAAGTTTTTGGGTAAGAATTACGAGGTTGTGGCATCGAACGGTCATGTCAGGGATCTTCCAAAAAGCCAACTCGGTGTTGATATAGATGATGATTTCAAACCTAAATATATTACCATAAGGGGAAAAGGTGACATTCTTGCTTCCTTGAGAAAAGAAGTCAAGAAGGCAGATCACGTGTATCTCGCAACTGACCCTGACCGTGAGGGAGAGGCCATTTCATGGCATTTGTTCGAGGCATTAAAGCTTGATGACAAAAAAGCATCGCGTATAACATTCAATGAGATTACAAAGAGTGCGGTTACTTCATCATTAAAAGCTGAAAGAAAGATAGATTACGATCTTGTTGATGCTCAGCAGGCAAGACGAGTTTTGGACCGTATGGTTGGTTACAAAATTTCACCGCTTTTGTGGGTGAAGGTAAAAAGAGGCTTAAGCGCAGGGCGAGTTCAGTCTGTTACTCTGCGTCTTATTTGCGACCGCGAAGATGAGATAAATGCATTTATTCCGGAGGAATATTGGACAATAGAGACAGAGCTTTCGGTCGAGGGCGAAAAGAAACCTCTTATAGCAAAGCTTTCAAGCGATGAGAACGGAAAAATCACTATTTCAAGTGAAAAGGAAGCAAAAGAGATAGAGAGCAAGCTTAAGAAGAGTGCCTTTGTTGTAAATGATGTTAAAAAGAGTGAGAAGGTTAGAAAATCTCCGCTTCCATTCACAACAAGTACCCTTCAGCAGGAAGCTTCGGCAAAACTCAACTTTTCAATTCAGAAGACAATGCGTATTGCTCAGCAGCTCTATGAAGGAGTTGAGGTTAAGGGTATGGGTACCGTCGGTCTCATAACCTATCTTCGTACCGATTCCGTCAGAGTATCTGACGAGGCAAAGGCATCGACTGCAGCATATATAGAAGAGAATTACGGTGAAAAATACGTGGGAAACAAGGAGGCAAAGGCTTCCGGTGACTCGCGTATTCAGGATGCACATGAGGCTATAAGACCTTCTGATATTGCAAGAACACCGGTTGTAGTAAAAGAATCTTTGAGCAGAGACCAGTTCAGACTTTATCAGCTTATCTGGCAGAGATTTATGGCCAGTCAGATGAACCCTGCAGTGTTTGAGAGCACATCAATCCATATTAAAGCAGGCGAGTACAAACTCAGTTCTTCGGCTCAGAAGCTCATATTTGACGGTTTCCTTTCGGTTTACACTTCATCCGAGGACGATGATATCAAGAACACATCAGTTTTGAAGTCGCTTGACGCGGATTCAAAGCTTTCTTTGAACGAAGTAAATCCAAAGCAGCATTTCACACAGCCACCGGCACATTTTACCGAGGCTACACTTGTAAGAACAATGGAGGAACTCGGAGTAGGAAGACCAAGTACTTATTCACCGACAGTTTCTTTGCTCCTCGGAAGACATTACATTGTCAAAGAGGGTAAGAATATTTTCGTTACGGAGCTTGGACAGGTCGTAAACGACATCATGAAGGATTCGTTCCCTCAGATTGTCGATGCAAGCTTCACAGCTAATATGGAGTCACTCCTCGACAAGGTTGAAGAGGGAAGTGTTGATTGGAAGATGATTGTCAGAAACTTCTATCCTGATTTGGCTTCAGCGGTTGAGAAGGCCGAGGAGGAACTTGAGAAGATAGAGATTCATGACGAAGTTACCGACGTCATCTGTGAAGAGTGCGGTAGAAACATGGTCATCAAATACGGTCCTCACGGAAAATTCCTCGCTTGTCCGGGATTCCCTGAGTGCAAAAACACTAAACCGTATTATGAAAAGATAGATGTTGAGTGTCCAAAGTGCGGAAAGGACATTGTCCTCAAGAAGACGAGAAAAGGCCGCCTTTACTACGGTTGCATCGACAATCCGGACTGTGATTTCATGTCATGGCAGCGCCCTGTAAAAGAGAAATGTCCAAAGTGTGGTTCATACATGGTGAAAAAAGGTAAGGTAAACGTCTGCGCAAACAGCGAGTGCGGATACCACGGAAAAGAATAACAAAATTTGCCAAATTTACACAAATCATATTTAAAATATTGAAATATTCAGAAAACGTGTTACAATTCTAGTATTGAGATATTTAGGAGGATATGATGAGCGTACAGTTATTGGATAAAACAAGGAAAATTAACAAGCTGTTACACAACAACAATTCCACCAAGGTCGTATTCAATGACATCTGCGATGTAATGACCGGAATCCTTGATTCAAATATTCTCGTCATCAGTAAAAAAGGAAAAGTTCTTGGAAGCAGTATCTATAAGGGAACAACACCGATTAAAGAAATGATCGTTGACGAGGTGGGCGGTTTCATTGATTCGATGTTAAACGAGAGACTCTTGGGTATTCTTTCAACGAAAGAGAATGTCAATCTTGAGACACTTGGCTTCGAGGGCGATATAAAGAGATATCAGGCAATTATTACACCTATAGACATAGCCGGAGAGAGACTTGGTACACTGTTTGTATATCGATTCGACAGTCAGTACGACATAGATGATATAATTCTCTGCGAGTACGGTACAGCCGTTGTTGGATTGGAAATGATGCGTTCCGTTAACGAGGAGAACGCTGAGGAAACTAGAAAGATACAGATTGTTAAATCGGCTATCAATACACTTTCATTCTCTGAATTGGAGGCCATCATACACATTTTTGATGAGCTTGACGGAAAAGAAGGTATATTGGTTGCAAGCAAAATAGCCGATAGAGTAGGTATAACGAGATCGGTTATCGTAAACGCACTTAGGAAATTCGAGAGTGCGGGAGTCATCGAATCGAGGTCATCGGGAATGAAAGGAACCTATATAAAAGTTCTGAACGATGTGGTATTTGATGAACTGGAGAAAATCAAAAAACAGAATAACAAAAGGATTTAAACAGTTATTGTAAGGGATTTACTTAAAGGTAAATCCCTTTTGTTTTTATAAAACCATATCCTCAGATATGGTTCGAACCTTATCAACGGACATTAAAGCCGATATATTGTGTTTATATTACAACAAAGGTACCATATTTGGTAAAAATGTCTTGTCTTTTTTGCG
>JAILLZ010000168.1 GCA_024692885.1 Lachnospiraceae bacterium
TACGTGAGCATTTGAAGATGAAAATCTCAAACTGTTTGAGCCAAGGCTGTCTTCAGCCTCTGTCCATGTATGAGCTGCGATAGCATGAATCTCTACATCCGCGAAATGAGCAGAGTTTACAACTGATGCATTTGGAGCATTTAATACAAGACTAACGTTTGAATAATCCCCTCGTGATATAGTTATGTTTGATTCTGATGAATGATATGTTATTACATAGTTTTCACTGGAATTTGCCTTTGCTGTTGAAAGTGCAGAATTTAACTGAGTCTGGGATGATACTCTTACAGAACCCAGAGCACTGACCGTAACTTCGCACTCAGCTTTTTTTCCGTTTGCAGTCTTTGCAGTGATTTTTGCGGTTCCTACCGCCACTGCTTTAACAACACCATCAGTTACCGTAGCTACGGATTTATTACTTGTTTTCCATGTGATTGATTTGTTGCTTGCCTTAGACGGTGTTACAGTAGCTTTTAATGTAACTTCGTCACCCTGATCCAGATTCAAACTGCTCTTATTGAGAATAACTCCTGTTGCCGCAACATCACTGTCGGTAGTTTCTGAATCATCAGAGGTATCCGAGTCATCAGTATCGCCCTTTTTTACTTTTACCTTGACAGTTGCTTTCTTGCCACTTCCGTCTTTTGCTGTGGCAGTAATCTTTGCTGTTCCGGCTTTAACACCTGTAACCACACCATTCTTTACTGTTGCAGTATTGCTATCTGAAGTAGTCCATGTAACGCCCTTTACTGTTGGTTTTTTAGGAGAGAGAGACGCTTTTAATGTTAGAGTTTTTCCTACTGAAACGATTGTGTCTTTTTTGTTTAAGCTTACCTTGGTAACCGGTGTACCTACCTTTACTGTGATAGATGCACTCTTTTTCTTATTATCTTTGGATGTTACCGTAATCTTTGCTGTACCGTTTTTCTTTGCAGAAACTTTTCCTTTTGCATTGACCTTGGCAACTTTTGAATTGCTTGACTTAAACGAAACCTTTTTTGAAGCTCCGTTGGCTACGCTGACCTTTGTTTTTAAGGTAATGCTCTTTCCTTTTTTAAGAACTACAGTGTCTGTGGACGGTGAAGTAATTTCTACCTTCTCAACCGTTCCTTTTGCTGCTACCTGCATAGGTGATATAAGAGTTATCACCAAAAACAGTGCTGTAAAAACAGAAACAACCTGTTTAATCTTCATACCTTTTGCGCTCTTATTCATGTCTCTCTCCTCTCAGGGATTTAAATCATAATCTTTTGGATGTATCTCTCCGGCACTTGTCGGCTTTGGGCCTTTTGCACTAAGTACTATAGTACCGGATTTTATCAGCCAGATGTACAGAACGCAAGTGTTTTTCATAAATTTATATTTTTTTAACGCTGTTGCAGATATGAATGATTGTTGCAGATACAAAAAGAGTGTGGCCCTGAGGAGTCCCTCAAAGCCACACTCTTTTAAACTGCTAATTCTTGTTTATTTTTTCTTGACAGTTCCCTTGAATCCGGCATTCTGTAAAAGTTTTGTATACTTAGTTGCCTGTTTCTTCGGAACTTTTGCAACTGCTTTCTTAGATGTGTTCTTGAAAGCATTTTTGCCTATTTTCTTAAGCTTAGTACTCTTTATTTCAAGACTGGTAAGTTTTGAGTCACCTGCATATGCTTCCTTACCAATTTCCTTTACCGAACTTGGGAGTGTAGTCTTCGTAAGCTTTGAGCAGTTCTTAAAAGCTCCCTTATCCACCTTTGTAAGCTTCTTACTCTTAATATTTACAGTCGTAAGTTTTGAGCATCCGTTACAAGCATCCGCACCGATGGTCTCTACATTTTTACCAACCGTAAGTTTGGTCATCTTCTTGTTTTTTTTGAAAGTTCCATCTGCGATCTCGGTTACGGTTGCTTTTGTACCATCAGCCAATACTACGGTATCAGGTACGGTTACACTTGTAGCTTTTTTATTTGTGGTTCCTGAATAAGCAACTTCAACACTTCCATCTTTATTTACCTCTGCCAGTTCATACTTCGCGTCGCTCTTAGTAGAAAGTGTAACAGAAGTTCCAAGCTTAGCAATTGCTTCCGTCTTTGTCTCGCCACAGCCTGAGCATGTATACGTTTTTACTCCCTCAGCCTTTTCGGTAGGTGAAGTGGTTACAACACCATCGTCCCACTCGTGCACGTGCTTTTTATACTCCACAAAGAAGTGATTTTCAATCATGTAAGCATCCTGAGACCAACTGGACAAAGCGGCTGGCACTTCGAAGGTAATTGTTGTGTCTGTTACAGTTAAAGGAGCTACATTAACTTTTCCATATAAACCGTCTCCTGTTAAGGCATACATCAATCTTGCTTCCGTTCCATCAGCTCTTGTATATCCACTTGGAAGAGGAAATGTAACAGTTACACTTGTAAGTCCGGTTGTTGGGGCACTTGTAAAAGCAAGTGGTCCAAGCCATGTAGCATAAAAACGTAATTCAGTATAACCAGTGTCTATAGCAGCCTGAGCATCTGTCCAACAATACTCATCCCCCAAAATATTTCCATTATCCTGTAGTTGTTTCTCCTGATACTGTGCAGCTTGCAAAGTGAAGTTGAAATCTGATGTTAATGTTGCAGTTCCAGCTTCAGATGTCATGTCAAGAAAATTAAGTGTGATTGTCGTTGCAGCCTTTACCTGATTAGGAACAGCTACAATCATTGTCATTGCCATCACAAGCGAAAATACTATAGATAATCCTTTTTCAAATAATCTTCTCATATTCCATTCCTTCCTTCCTCTCATTCTTTTTTCGAGTACTATAGTACTAGTATATTATCAAAAAACACACATCAAATAAATGAAATCAGACTAATTCAAGATTTTTGAATGATTTTTTGATAATTGAATGATTCTTGCATTGAAGACGGATAGGAATAATAGTAAAATGAAGATGGAATTCTCCATGGAATTGTATTGGAACTATTGCCATCCGGTAAAAATACACGAAATAGCAATATGAATGTGCGAGGTTGTTATGTTTACGGAAAAACTTACTGCTCTTCAATCGGCTTTGTCTCTTACAAACGCGGAAATTGCGAAAAGCGGCAACTGTTCTGAATCTCAGATCAGTCGAATAAAAAAAGCTCATAAAAATCCGGCGAAAAACTCAAAGGTTACGATAGCAATAGCTGAAGGAATATATAACTGTGCAAAGGAAAGGAATAATCTTTCCTCCGTTTTCCATGCCCTGAAATTGAACCGGGATGCTACATCTTCCGACATTCTTGATTGGCTTTTTCTTGAAAATGCATCTGATATATCCGTTCTTTTCGACAAAAACGAAGATAGTTCCGTTTTAGTTTCCAGGAGAATGAACGCCATAATCCAACTCTCAGGACTCTCAAATAAATCCATAGGAAAAGCTGTAGCCATAAGTGAGTCCACGTTCTCACGTATAAGGAACGAAAAAAAGCATAATACTGATCCCATAATAAGCTTAAGGATATGTATCGTTCTTTATGAGGAAATAAAAAAGAAAAACAACGCAGAACAGCTCTCTTCCATGATGCATGTCTCGAAAGATGAGCTTGAAAAACAGGCAATCCCTCTTCTTCACGAGTGGCTCTTTCAGACACCTGTAAAGGCGGATTGGCAAAAGACTGCCACAACTTTCCTCGCTGTCTCTCCGGCTGTGGAATGTAAGGAGATCTATACCGGAAAAACAGGTCTTCAGAAAGCCGTGACACGTTTCCTGACAGAAGCAGCCGAATCCGGTGGCGAAATCTGTCTTTATTCTGATCAGTCAATGGATTGGATGACCGGCAGTTTTCAGAAAGAATGGTCCATGCTTATGATGAACGCCATAAAAAACGGCGTGAGGATAGTTATAATCCATAATCTGAACCGTGACACCTCGGAAATGGTAAATGCCATAACAAAATGGTTGCCTTTATATATGAAGGGAAGTATTAATTCTTATGTAAATCTTAACCCTGAGGACAGTCTGTACTCTCATACCGTTTTCCTTCACAAAGGTCACTCTGTGATCTCATCTTTTGGACTGAAAAAGAATCCGGATGATGCCGAGTACAGATACCTTACTGACAAAAAATCTCTCAAACATTGGGAACACACCTACAGCGACATGCTGGCTCAGAGTGCGCCACTGATTTCATACTCAAATGAAGTCTTTGAAAAATATGACCTTACTACAAATGATATGGGTATAAAGGTGACCAAAAACAATGTGTATATTTCCCACCTTTCGTCACAGAATAATACTCTTGTATTCTCTTATCCTAATATTGGTGAAAAGTTTTCAAAGTACATTGCCAGTGTCGGAAAAGCGTCAAATCCAACATAAGCTTTGTCTTACTTTCTCCTGTCTAAAACATTGCTCATAAATATTGCAAAAAATATAACCGTAGCTACAACTGAAAATCTTGAAAAAGCTACTATTCCAAGGGTGTCAACAGATATTCCCGAGAATACCAGGACCACACCTACGGTTCCAACTGCCATAAGGGCAGATACTATAAAACACACTCCAAAAAGCTCCAATGGTTTAAGCATACTTCTCATCTCTCTCATAGTTTCCTTCCTCCTGTACTTCAGCCCATGACGGCTGCCATGCTTTGTCATCAATGTAAATATCCGCATAAATTTTTCTCGAATCACCGCCATACCTCTCTATGATCTGAGGCAGATTGTTATTTACGGCATCAAATTCGAGATGATGAAATCTGCAAAATGATACGGCCGCCTCAAGATCTTCTCCGTTTCTGCATGTCCAAAGAATCAACTTGTATCCCTCTTTTCGCTTGGATATCAGCTCATTCATCAATGCAAAATTCGGGATACCTATATCGGGGAATCTGTCTTCACAAAGAGTCCCATCAAAATCGACTGCTATAATTCCTCTCATAAAGTCCCTCCTTTTCGCATTTGCAAACCGCTCATCACTTAATATGGCTAAATATTACAGAAGCAAGAGTCCTATAATCCCGCTCACTATTCGAATATATGTTCTGTTTTTAATATAGAACGTGTGTTTGCATTTGTCAATATATATGAAAATGCATAGAAAAGCTTAAGTCCTAAATCCGGAAATTGGCAATGATTATGTGCAGTGGGCCCTTCAAATAATGTCTTTTTAATAATCGAGTAGGAGAAAATGTCTCATTATAGAGACATTTTCGACCTCTCACACCACCGTACGTACGGTTCCGTATACGGCGGTTCAATCAACTTAACAAGTAACACATCTTTCGGTGTAGTAATCTAACATTGAGACTAATC
>JAILLZ010000187.1 GCA_024692885.1 Lachnospiraceae bacterium
TCCTGGATGAGCTTATTGCCTGGGACGACAGACCGGTATATTCTCTGATGAAAGCCCAGCTTTATCTTGCCAACGGAAGAAGACAGGATGCTGAATGGCTTTTGGATGATTACAGGAGAGCCTGGGACGGCATTGAAGATGCAACCTATGGGTACTATCTGTATGTGACATCCCTTTACAACAGGGAAGAATCCTATGTAATCAAGCTTATAGACAAGGTAAATGATATTTACTTACGAAACCGTGAAAATGCGCTTTTATTCTTCTGTATTTTGAATCTAAATGCAGATTACGTTAAAGACAGACAGGCCAGATATGCGGCTATAAGAAATTATGTGGGCAAATACGGTCATTCCTACACGTTGGAAACCGAAGCTCTCTGCATTTTGTTTTCCGAACCGTATTGTGCTTCTTCTTTTGAACCGTTTACCAAGCGCTTGTTTTTCAGAGCTGTACGATATGGTTATGCGGATGAGAGACTGTGCCAGAGAATCATACAGCTTGCATTCAAGGACAGCACAAAGGACAAGGTTTTAAGAGCCCTGCTTGAAAAGGCGGATGAGATTGTAGACAGCGAGGAGAGTATCACTGTTTTGTGCTCATATCTTGTGAGAAACCAGATTCGCGATGAGAGAGCGTTTGCAGCCTTTGAAAAAGGTATAGAAAACAATGTAAGAGTTGCAGGTATATACGAAGCTTATCTTCAGGCTATGGATAAGCGAAGCATAAAGGTTATGCCTCATATTCTGCTCATGTATTTCAAGGCACACAGCCATTTGCCGTATCAGGAGAAAGCGTTGCTTTTTGTAAACATTATCGCAAACAAGGAAAACGATCCTGAGACCTACGAGGACTACAAAGACCAGATAGTGGCATTTGCTTATGAGCAGCTTGATATTCTTCATATAGACGATTCATTGGCGGTAATTTACGGCGATGTGTTCAGCAACAATATAAGAATTCGAGAGGTGGCCTCACAGCTTTCGTACGTTATGTTTGTGCACAGGATTACCTGCTTTGATGACGGTATAAAGTACGTCGTTGTCAGGGAGGACAGTCTGAAAAACGAGATGAAGGTGCCGGTGAAAAACAATATCGCATATGTGAATATATACACCAACGATCGGCTTATCATTCTCGAGGATGTCGAGGGAAACAGGTTTCTCGACCCAAATATGTATCAGCTTGAGATGCTTATGCCGGCTCACAGGTACTTAAAAACCTGTTTGAAATATGCACCTGATGAATATGCTTATATTTTAAGCTATTTCAAAAACAAGACTTCTCCGGAAGGAGCGGTGCTTGATGATATTTACATGCTGGAAAATCTTCTCACGGACGATAGAACCAGAGATGAGTATAAAAACAAGCTTGCCATGAGATTCTGCGATTTCCTGGACGACAGGGGAAGAGCGGATATTGTTATGAGAGCCATCAATTTTGAGAAGCTTTCCGAGGATGAAAGGCTGAAGTATGTAACACTTCTTATAAATAACAGTGCTCTGGAGACGGCTTACAGGTTTATCAGGGAATACAGCATTTTTAATCTGGATGTACAGCACCTTTACAGAGTGGCTTCATTTGTTATAAGAGAGGCTGATGGACAGGACGAATTTGAACTCACGGATATATGTATGCGTCTGTTTGAAAGAGGATGCACAAAACCTGACCTTTTGATGTATCTGGAAAGAAACATCACGGGTCCAAGCAAGACTCTTGAGAGAGTGCTAAAGGCCGTAAGGCAGGCAGATTTGCCAAGACAGAACCTTACGGAAAGACTTATTACACAGTCACTTTTCTCGACCGAGTATATAAGTTCGTCCCAGGTGATTTTTGAAGACTATGCAAAAGAGGGTGACCCAGAAGTTATTGATGCTTATCTGGCATATCACAACCACTTGGCTTTCTCTGAGGATGTTATTGAGCCTGAGAGGCTGTTCCTCTATACAAAAGAGAGAGTGGTAATAGACGATAACGCACCAATGATTATGAAGCTTTCTCTTGCCAGATATCTCATAGAGCAGGGAAATATCGAGAAAACCGACGAGAAAATGATTCTCATGTTTGTGAGTGAGTGGATAGAAAAGGGGCTTTACTTCAGATTTTACAAGAAGCTTCCTCATGAACTTCAGGAAAAGCTTCATATTGCGGACCAGACCATCATAGAATACAAGACGGAATCGGGGAAAAGAGTAAAAATCAATTACAGGCTCAGTGAATCCGAGGAATATATTTCAGAGGATTTGCCTGAAATGTATTGTGGCATATACGTCTGGCATACAGTTATTTTCTTCGGTGAAACCTTACAGTATTATATTTCTGAGGAGAGCTTGGAGGGAGAAGAGGCACTTGAGAGCGGAAAGATAGATAATCTGGGAATAAGCGGGAACAGCCCATCATCCAGATACGATTATATCAATGAGGTTCTCATGGCATTTTACCTCGGCGAAAACGAAGCAAAAGAGCGGATGATTAGAGACTACCTGAAGAAATCCAGGGAAGTCAGAAATCTTTTTGAACTTATGGGTTAGAATATGGATTACAGTTGTATCGGAATTGATTTTGATGACGACAGTGCTCTTGTATCTTATGTCTACAAGGACGAAGAGGAGCCTGTAACCGTAAGCACCGTTGTTGGTGCTGAGGAATACAGGATTCCCGTGTGTGTTGTTAAAAAGAAGGGCATGGGACAGTGGCTTTACGGAAAAGAAGCCAAAGAATATGCCGAAGCCAACAACATAAAACTTGAAACAGACCTTTTGGAGCGTGCATCAAATCAGGAAAATGTGACAATTGAGGGAGTGGAATATTCACTTCAGGATTTGTTCTTTTTCTTTATGAAAAAGATTATTACCCTTCCGACTAAACCGGGCACGGTGGTTAATTTTGAGAATATAGCCATCACGGTTGACCGTGTGACCCAGAAGAATATGCAGTTGTTCTGGATTTGCATTGAGAAGCTCAGGTTTCCTTTGGAAAACCTTATGGTTATGGACCACAGGGAGAGTTTTTGCCATTACGCTCTTCATCAGGAAGAGGAACTCTCAAGACACAATGTGGTCATGTTTGAGTTTGTGGAAAACAGGCTTACAATCAGAATGCTTGAGAGAAGCAGAAAGCAGGTTCCAAATGTTGTGTCGGTTATGGAAGAGTCCGTCTACTACGATGGAATGGACAAGGACAGCTTCTTAAACAATCTTGCCAGAGATTATTTTGCCGGAAGAATAGTGTCAGCGGTTTATCTGACAGGAGACGGATTTGACGGTGACTGGATGAAGCAATCTCTTAAATACCTTTGCACCGGAAGAAGGGTTTTCCTTGGGAAAAACTTATACAGCAAAGGATGTTGCTACGGTCCTGACAAAAATAATGACTACATCTACCTTAGCGACAATGAGATGGAAAGCAACGTCAGCCTCAAAGTTTCGGAACATGGTATATATCGTTTTGTTCCAATCGCCGAGGCGGGAAGAAACTGGTACGATCAGTCTTATGAGTATGAAATATTCATCAAGGGTGAGCCGGAAATAGATTTTTGGGTACAGGAAAACAACGGTAATAAGCCGAAAATCATTACTTATGTCCTTAAAGACTGGCCGAAGAAGAGTTGTGACATCACCAGGGTTAGGATATCTTCAAAACCTATGTCCACCAAAGAGATTAAAATTGGTGTGAAAGATTTGGGGTTCGGTGAAATATCACCTGCCACCAATACTTCTAGCGAATATTTGTTGAAACTGGAGTAATATATGAGTTCTCTTTACTTGTGCAACGGTGAAATATCGGCCATGCCGTTTTATATAGAAATGGCAGGCCTGAATATATATTCACCGGAGGAATTGGGTTATTTTATAAAAGAGAATATAGATCTTATAGATGAGAGCTTCATGAGTCGTGAACTTATGGATTGGGTCAAGGGAGAGATAAAAAGCTCTGTCCTTTCTCAAAAGATAGAGGCTGCTTATGCGAACAACAACGTTTACGGGTTTATTGAGAGTATTTTGGGCGCCTGCAATATCTTAAGCAGAGAGGAAATACGCGACTGTCTTTCCGTAATGAAGCAATACACCAATTGCACCGCATTTGAGAGAAGAAAGATAAAGGCAGATAATTTCGTCAAAAAGGAGTACTACTTATCGGCAATTCGAGAGTACGAGAAACTCCTTGAGATGGATGAATTGAAAAACTATTCAAAATCCTATGCGGGAAAAGTATGGAACAATCTGGGATGCGCCTACGCAGGCATGTTTCAATTTGATTTTGCCTATGACTGTTTCCTTAGGGCATTTCAGCTTACCGGAGATGAAAAGGCAAGAACTTTCGCTTTGCGAAGCGACGCTCTGAGAGGAAACGCTGATTCCATGGATCCTACCGGAAAAATCATAGTTAAAAACATTGATGCAAAGATGAATGAGATGGCTGTCACCTTTCCTGACAGCGATACCATACTGAGTGAGTTGAAGGAAGAATACCGCAGAATATCGGGATAAGAGGAGAAACTTTATGTTTTTTTTCAAGAGAAAGAAAAAACAGCCTACAATCGATTTGGATGAAGAAGTCAGTTCTTTGTACCTTTCCGATGATGATAGGGCTGATTCCAGAAAAGTTCAGCATTTTGTTTTCCAGAGATGCGAGCAGATACTTGAGGCAAACAAAGAAGTCGAGCAGGAAATGCGTGAATACAAGCTTGTCACAAGCTATATTAACGATATCTCCGTATTGGATGAACTGAATGACGAAGATAAAAAGAGGATACATCATCTGGCCGACGGACTTGTTTCTTTGGAGAAATCCAGAGGGGATTTGATCAGAAATTCTAAGGTAAATATAGATGATTCCACTTTTAGGACCATGCAGATAAACGAGAATGAGATTCCGGATGCCATTAAACGTCTCAGGGAAAACGAGACATGGGAGAATACCGTCAAGCGTGATATGCAGTATCTGGAGGCCGAGAAGACAAGGTGGAATTATCTTATAGCTTCTCTTGAGAGAGAACAGATGTGGCTGCGCTTCGGAAGCTATATTCTTATCGGTCTTTTTGCCGTGGCTGTCATATTCTTGTGTTTTGTGCATTTCGGACTCAAGATAGATGTTTCATTTGGCTGGATGATAGCCACCTTTATTGCCTGCGTTTTGGGAGTGCTTATCTTCGTAAAAATGCAGAACAATTCCAGGGAAATAATTCAGGCAAGGGTTAATTCCAACTATGCGGTAACTCTGAACAACAAGCTTACGTTTAAGTATGTTAACGTGAAGAATGCCGTTGACTATGCCTGTGAAAAATTCAAGGTTACGAATTCATATGAGTTAAATTACCTTTGGGAGCAGTATCTGCTGGCTGTAAAAGAGAGAAATAAGCTCTCGGATATGGATTCAGACATGGATTATTATTCAGATCGTCTTGTTAAGGAACTTGGACGCATAGGTATTCACGATCCGCAAATATGGGTTCATCAGGCGGAAGCACTCATAAACAAGAAAGAGATGGTCGAGGTTAAGCACAACTGGATTGTGAGAAGACAAAAGCTCAGAGAGCGCATTTCGTTCAATAAGGACAATATTTCAAAACAGCGTTCCGAGATAGATGAACTTCTTTTGGATGAGACAGCTGCTGGTGAAGAACTTAGGCAGATAGTTGATTCATTGGACAAACTGGAAATAGCGAGGGAATAGATTGATTAAACCTGACGAAAGTCAAATGGAGGCAATACAGCATGGGAAAGGTCCAATGCTTGTGCTTGCCGGTCCCGGAAGCGGGAAAACATTTGTTATAACAAAAAGAATAGAAAACCTTATAAAGAACAAGGGAATCTCACCAAGTAAAATTCTCGTGATTACATTTACAAGAATGGCTGCGGGAGAGATGAGGGAGCGATTCTTAAGAGCGAATCCTGACTGTAGGGGAGTGACATTCGGCACTTTCCATGCAGTCTTTTTTATGGTTCTTAAAAATGCATACAGATATAATGCCGACAATATTTTAAGGGAAGAAGAGAAATACTTTATCATGAGGGACCTCATAAGACGTTTGGGACTCACATATGAGGATGAGAATGATTTTATAACTTCCCTGATATCAGAGCTGTCCTATATAAAAAACACCGGAATAAGTCTCTCAAATTATTATTCAAAAAACTGCGGAAGCGATGAGTTTAAAAGGCTTTATGTAGGCTATGAGAACACTTTGAGAAAGAACGGTAAGATAGATTTTGATGATATGCTCACCATGACATATGAGCTTTTTGATCAGCGAAAGGACATACTTTCCGCATGGCAGAACAGGTTTGAGTACATTCTTGTTGATGAGTTTCAGGATGTAAATAAATTGCAGTACGATATCACTTCAATGTTGGCCGGAGATAAAGCAAACCTCTTTATGGTAGGTGATGACGATCAGTCCATTTACAGATTCAGGGGAGCGGATCCGAAGATAATGCTCAATGTTCAAAATGATTTTAAGAATCTAAAGACTGTTAAGCTTTCAAAGAATTACAGATCCCCTTCAAATATCACGGATATTGCTAAAAAACTCATATCCTGCAACGAGATGAGATACGAAAAGGAAATATCCTCCGTGAAACCCGGCGGAAAGGTTTTACTTAAGAAATTCAAAGACCAGTTTTTGGAGTGCGAATATATTATAGATAAAATACAGGAATACCTTGATGAAGGAGTTGAACCCGGAAGAATAGCAGTGCTTTTCAGGGTGAATACAGGCTGCAGACTGCTGGCGGAAAAGATGCT
Source organism: Lachnospiraceae bacterium (assembly GCA_024692885.1). Taxonomy (GTDB): domain Bacteria; phylum Bacillota; class Clostridia; order Lachnospirales; family Lachnospiraceae; genus JAILHT01. Next base: position 6,748 of record JAILLZ010000187.1, read on the forward strand.
TGAATACAATATAGCTTATGAGATGAAGGACAGCCTTCCAAACATCTATGAGCACTGGCTTGCCAGGGATATGTTTGCCTATCTTGATATAGCTCACGGTTCAAGAAAAAGGGAAGATTTTCTTCTCATAATGAACAGACCAAAGAGATATCTCTCCAGAGAAAGTCTTGAATACAGCACTGTCGCCTTTGATGTGTGGCAAAACTTCTATTCCGAACAGCCGTGGATGGAAAAGAGGATAGAAGAGCTTCAGATGCATCTAAAGATGATAAGAAGACTGAGTCCGTTTTCGGCAATCAATTACATACGAAAAGCGGTGGGATATGACGAGTTTTTAAAGGAATATGCTGATGTCAGGCATATAAAGGCAGATGACCTTTATGATACTCTCGATGAACTGATGGAGACTGCCAAGCCATATGATTCTTATGAGAAATGGCTGGAGCATATTCTCGAATATAAGAAAATGGAGAAGGAGAAGAACAGGGACAAAACAGATAAAGATGCGGTGGAACTGCTTACTTTTCACAGCGCAAAAGGTCTTGAGTATGAGAAGGTCTTCATCATTGATGTGAATGAGGAGGTCGTGCCATATAAAAAAGCCGTTCTCCTTCAGGATATTGAAGAAGAACGACGTATGCTGTACGTTGGTATAACCAGAGCGATAAACGAAGTTACAATCTGTTATTCATCAAAAATACATGGTAAGGAAGCAGATGCTTCCAGGTTTGTTGAAGAAATGTTCTGACGGCGATTAAAGCTCTTCGTACATTGATTCATCAAGCCACTCATCGAATCGCTCCTCAACAGCAGCGTATTCTTCATCTGTCTCAATGTTGTCAAGGTTAGGATTTCCGTCAGCATCCTCTGAGTATCTGTAAAGGAAAACTTCGCCTTCGGCATTGTGATTTCCATCGGCATCCAATGGGATGAGAACGATGTAATCGCGATCCTGTACTTCAAAAATGGTTAATATATCGCATTCTATGGATGTTCCGTCGTCAAGTTCAACGGTTACCATTACATCTTCGTCTTCGTTATAGTTTTGCATATTAAAACTCCTTTGGAATATGATTTTTAATGGAATTATAAAAACGGCGCATGAAAAAGTCAACTTTTTGTTAACAACAAAGGAAAGAATGATATAATCGTATTTGTGATTTAAAAAGTAAGGGCGGTAAATGCATGAAACTAAGTATTAGCCGGGGCAAATACAACATTCCCGGAGTTCATTACATAGATGGTGCCTTCAATTTTTGTTTTGAGGTGTCAAACGGTAATGCGGATAAAAAATGTGAGATTCTTCTTATTTTAATTAAGAATCATAAAATAGAAAAACGTATTGCGATAGATGATGAATTCTTTATCGGAAATCTGTGCTGTGTGAGCATTGGCGGAATAGATGTGAACAAATACGGATACCTTTTCTGCGTTGACGGAAAAAACTTTATGGACCCTTCCGCAAGAAAGGTTTACGGACGCGAGAAGTGGGCGGATGAAAAGAGACTTGAAGATTTCGGTAAACAGGGAAAAGACAGCGTGTCCCTCTTTGCGGGATTTCACAAGAACAACCCGGCTGATACCGAAAACCTGTATCTGAAAAAAGAAGACATCGTAATGTACCACCTGAATGTCAGAAGTTTCACGGCTGATGAAAAGAATGGTAACAGAGGTACGTTTGCTGCTCTGATTAAAAAGCTTCCATATTTAAAAAAGCTCGGTATTACAGCTCTTTCGCTAATGCCTATTTACGAGTTTGAGGAGTGGATAGTACCGAAAACCAACATAAAGGACAGTATAAACTGGTCCGTGAGGGAAAATGATATTATCATGCCTAAGCAGACGGATTCCGACTATGCAAAGGTTAACGTTTGGGGATATTCCGAGGGATACTATTTTGCTCCGAAGGCTTCGTTTGCCAAATCATTTGATGCAGAGGGTGAGGTAAAGGAACTTGTAAAGAAATGTCATGATTTGGGCATTATGGTAATCATGGACATATTTGCAGGTGCGGGAACCTCGGCTGTTCAGGTCGTGGATGCAATGAGATATTGGGTTTCCCAGTACAAGATTGACGGTTTCACCTTAATGGGCGACGGAATAAACATGGATATAATCCTTGAAGATCCGCTTCTTAAAAAGACTTATTTGTTTAAGGATTATTTCAGTGAAGAGCAGATAGCAGGGGATATTTATAACAGATTGTTCATCTCAAATGATGAATACCTCTACACTATGAGAAAGCTCATTGCCACTCGTCAGGCAAATATGGCAGAGGCTTATCAGCAGATTAAGAAGCAGGGGCTTAAGGAAGGCTATGTGAATTACATAACCTATCACAATGGCTTCACACTTAAGGATCTGTTTTCATATGCTATGAAGCACAACGAGGAAAACGGAGAATACAACAGAGACGGTCTGGATTTCAATTTCAGTACCAACTGCGGAATTGAGGGCGAATCCAGAAAGAAGACCATAGTAAAGAAGAGAAGAAAGAATATCTTCAACAGTATTGCTATGATGGCTCTTTCACAGGGAATACCGATGTTTTTGGCAGGAGATGAGATAGGAAATTCTCAGAACGGAAACAACAACGCCTATTGCCAGGACAACAGCATCGGTTGGGTAAACTGGAAGAAGAGCAAAGAGTCTGAACTGATATATGAATTTACCGAAAGAATCCTTAAATTCAGAAGAGAACATGCCATGATAAGAAGAGCTGAGCCTATGGCATTCAAGGATTCATTAAATTGCGGAATGCCTGATGTTTCACTTCACGGAACGGATGCATGGATAAGCAGTATAGGCTGGAATGCCATGGAAGCCGGAATATGCTACTGCAGCGCTTTTGTCGGCGAGAAAGAAAATGTTTATATGGCCTTCAATTTTTCCAACAGCCTGACAAGCCTTGCATTGCCTGAGGATACAGGACGAAAAGGCTGGAAGGTTGTCATGGACACCAATTCGGAAAATCCATTTGTTCCGGCGAATACAGAGGCTGTTAAAAAGAGCATTCAGGTAGCTCCGAATTCCATCGTTTTATTGGTAAGTGCAGGAAAGTAGGAACGGTAATTTGAATATACGCGGACATTTAAAGACAATACTCCATCATAAAAAGCTTGTTATGCAGGGGTGTTTTAGAGTCGGACTTTACAAGCAGGGGATTTTGCATGACCTCTCAAAGTTTTCTCCCACCGAGTTCATACCGGGATGCAGGTATTTTCAGGGGAATATGAGTCCGAACAATGCTGAGCGAAAAGCTAAAGGATACAGCTCGGCATGGCTCCATCACAAAGGAAGAAACAAGCATCATCTGGAATATTGGATAGATTATTCAGCTGAACATGCAGGGCTGACCGGAATGAGAATGCCGGATTGCTATGTTGTTGAGATGTTTATAGACAGAATGGCTGCATCCAAGACATATCTGAAGGATAAATACTGTGATGCATCGCCTTGGGAGTACTACGAAAAAGGAAAGAATAACCATATACTTCACCCTGAGTGCAGAGAGCTTCTTGAGACATTGCTTACCAAGTTAAGAGATGATGGAGAAGAGGCGGTCTTTGTTTATATCAGGAATGAGGTTCTTTCAAAGAAGCATAAGAAAAGCTGATTTGTAAATATAAAAATGTTTGATTGAGACGGGATTTATGTTAAGATAATTCCGTCTTTTTTATTTTCTATTTTTCCCAAATTATACAAGCATCCTCGTTCGGAGAGGAGAACAAATTGTACAGTAGAATTTATACCGCAACGATTTTGGGTATAGAGAGTGTTTCTGTAGTGGTTGAAGCAGATGTCAGCGACGGTCTGCCTGTTTTTGATATGGTGGGTTTCCTAAGCTCTGAAGTCAGAGAAGCAAGAGAACGGGTGAGAACATCAATGAAAAACTCGGGCTGTAGACTTCCGCCAAAGCGAATAACCATAAATCTTTCCCCGGCCGGAATCAGAAAAAGCGGCTCCGGTTTTGATCTTCCCATAGCGGTTTCTCTTATGTGTGCCATGGGAGTTTTGGATGAAAAGATATATCGGGATATGGTGATAGTGGGGGAGGTGAGTCTGGATGGTCGAATCCTTCCGGTGAACGGAGTACTTCCGATTATTCTCGGCGCAAAAAAGCAGGGTATAAAACGCTGTTTTCTTCCTAAGAAAAACTGCGAGGAAAGTCTGTTTGTAAAGGACATGGAGATATATACTGCCGATTCGCTCTCAGACCTCATCGACAACAAGATAAAACGTATAAGAAGTGAGAGTGACGCCTGCAATAACGACTTGGAGACACAGGTATTTAAAGATTACGATTTCAAGGATATGAACGGGCAGAAAAATGTGAGAAGAGCATGCGAGATCGCTGTTTCGGGAAGACATAATATGCTTATGGTAGGTCCACCCGGCAGTGGGAAATCATTTGCGGCCAAGTGCATACCTAAAATCCTGCCGGGGATGAATGAGCAGGAGAAACTTGAAGTCGCACAGATTTACAGCGTCGGCGGCCTTTACGGAAAAAGAAAAGGCTTATCAGATGAAAGACCGTTTCGTTCACCCCATCATACTGTGACTGCCAAAGGCCTTACGGGGGGTGGTTTGATGCCTAAACCCGGGGAGATTACACTTGCTCACAAGGGCGTTTTGTTTTTGGATGAATTGACGGAGTTTAATCAGTCTGTGCTTGAGACTTTAAGAGAACCCATGGAGGACAAGACGGTAAAACTCGTAAGGGCAGGAGTAAACTATGTATTCCCTGCGGATTTTATGCTCGTTTGTGCCATGAATCCGTGTCTTTGCGGATTCTTCCCGGATATGAACCGTTGCTCCTGTACAAGAACATCAATAAACCGTTATCTTGGGAGGCTCTCGCAGCCGCTTCTCGACAGAATTGATGTGACGGTGCAGGCAAACAGGCTTTCTTATTCGGAAATAATGGAAAAGGAAGACAATGAGTCTTCTCTTGATATCAGAAAACGTGTATGTGAGACAGTGGAGATTCAGAAGGAGAGGTACAAGGCTGAAGAGTTTAACTACAACAGCGAGATTCCTGCCGGAAGATTAGATGATTTTATCTTGCTGGATCACAAACAGTTGGCACATATGAAAGATGTTTATGAGAAATACGGGATTTCCGTGAGGTCTTACCACAAGATATTAAAGGTGGCAAGAACCATAGCCGACATGGATAATTCAAAAGATATAAAGATGAGCCATTTAAACGAAGCAGTATGTTACAGGAGTATAGATA
>JAILLZ010000227.1 GCA_024692885.1 Lachnospiraceae bacterium
GGTACATCCTTGTATACATCAGGAATCTGAAGTACTGCTGAAGAAATGTATTCATCCAATCCGTCCAAATCTATTCGGCTGGCCCTCATATTCTCAATACAATTGCTAACCATCAACTGTACGGAGTTATGAACGTCGCACATCTCTATGCCGTATATGGTGCTGAGATTAACAATCCTTCCTCCTACTTCACGTATGTTTGTTATAAAGTCTGCACACGCTCTCGCGTAATCTTCCATTTGCTCTCTCGTTATTCCCTTTTCCACAACCGCAAATGTACAGTTTTTAATCTGTGCTATGGTTCCAGAATTGTGGAAGGTATTCCTTATTGTATCTATAATCTTAGATATAAGCTTATCTGCTGTGGTCTTTCCGAATGCCACATAGATTTCAGAAAACTCAGGAATCTCAATTGTGAGCAGTCCATACTTAATATCATTCAAGCGCAGATTATCATCATAACTCTGAAGCGCAAGATAAAGACCTCTCATGTTCATAACGCCCTTTTCTGCATCCGCATAAAGCTCAAGGTCTGTATTTGCACTCGAAACCACCCTGTTTTCCTGATCCTCAAAATATCCAATGAGACCAACTACTTCTCCATCTTTCATTAACGGGAACTTTGTAGCTTGGATATTTCTAATAGAACCCTTCACAAAAATCTGTCCAGGAACTGCACTCATTACCAGTCCTCGTTTTATAACGTCTTCTTCAACATCCTTGTACTGCTGCTCATCCGGATGCCATCCCATTTCCTCATCGGTTTTGCCCAAAATCATATCTGCACTCTTGAATCCGTAATAATCCAAAAACGCACGGCTTGCACCTAAGAAACGGCGATTCCTATCCTTCCAGAAAAACATGATGTCCGTATTCTCTTCCAGATTCTTCCAAGCCACCTCGCTAAGATCGGTGGAAACTTCTTCTTTCTCACCATCCGTTATCACGCTATACTGGTTGAGTATGTTTTTTACTTCAGCCATGACATTGCTACTCTTTTTATCTTCAAGACATCTTAAGCAGAGCAGTATCTTGTCCTCACCGAAAGATTTAATGGATATAAACATATACTCTACCCACTTATATGTTTCAGCGGTAATCTTAATCCTGAATATCTCTGTAAAACAATTTCTTTCAGTCTTCGAAATTCTTTCCCTCAGATATTCTTTTTCCATTACTTCCGTGAAGTGCCTTCTGTCAGGCGGATAAACTCCCTCAAGCATTGCTGGGTTATGTAGTACACTATTAATAGAATCTATCTTATCCCCGGCATGCTCTATAACATTATTTGTAATAACTACTTCCACTTCATCTTTTTTATAGTCGAGGGCATATATACTTTCATAGACTGACATAATGTTCCTTAATACTTCATCTATTATTTTCGACTCCTTTGTCGCCTCATCTGAAGTAATGTCATAGTAGGATAACTTTTGCATATGTCCCTTTGAGTATCCTGCTATATCAGTGCATTCTATTCTGTAGTATTTGTTCTCAACAACAAAGGTGAGAACTTCCTTTTTTTTACTCCTTATTGCGTTATCCGCAACCTTTTTCAGATGATAGATGAGTTCTTTTTTCAAGCTCTCCGAAGAATTCGTTCTGTCTTCAGCCATGGCATTCCAATCATCATAACGATTTCTCATATACTCATCGTTCGCATAATACAATTCAAACGATTCTCCGTTATAGAAAAACAATGCTATCGGCTTATCTGTAATAACATTCACAAGTCCGACCTTGTCAAAGAATTCTTTTTCCTCAGCTTCCTCCATCAGGATTCCTTTTCTCTTAAGGTTTGCATTTGATTCGACAAAAGGCATCGGGCTGCCAAAGTAATATCCCTGAACAAGCTCGCAACCAAGATCCCTTAAGAAATCAATTTGTTCCTGAGTCTCTGCCCCTTCCATAAGAGTATGGATACCAAGCCTCTTTGCCATCATAACCATGCTTCTGATGATTTCTTTCCCTCTGTCATCAAAACGTTTTATAAATCCCATATCTATCTTGATTTCATCAAAATCAAAATCTCTCAAAGTATTAAGGGAAGAATATCCGCTTCCGAAATCATCCATTAAAACTTCAAACCCATTTTCATGAAGCCGTTTTATGTGTTGCCCAATACCTTTTGGATCCTGCATTACCGTCGACTCGGTAATTTCAACCCTTATAAGGTTGTGTGGAATATGGTTTTCGTCCGTTATCTTTGTTAAAAGCTTGGCCGGATCCATGTATAGAAAATCTGTACGAGAGATATTAACAGATATTGGCATAGGCTGGACGCCGGATTGAATTAATGTCTTTAATTGTTCCACAACCTCTCGTATCACATAAATATCCAGCTTATACGTGAGATTACTGTCCTCCAAAATAGGCACAAAAACACTCGGTGGCAAAGATCCGAATTTAGGATCTTCCCATCTTGAAAGAGCCTCTGCACCATATACTTTTCCATTTAATAATCTGATTTGCGGTTGGTAATATATCTTGATATAGCGATCTCTGATGACCCTATTGAGATTCTCGATTATATATTCCTTGTTTTTTACATACTCCGCCATGACACTGTCAAAATAAGTGTATCTTGACGCATATACGTTTTTATTCCAATCGGACGCTATTCTAGCATTGTCACAGTAAGCATCGATATTAAGCTTATTATCGTTCACAACATAGATTCCGACACGAACAAAAGCAGTCTTACCGTAATTCGCATTTTTAAGCTCTTCAAATATCTTAAGTATTTTCTCTTCAAGACCTTCCAGCTCACTGTAAAAGAAAAAATGGTCTTCTCCAAATCTTGAACAGTTTTCATTGGTAAAGTTTTTTCTCAGAATATCAGCAACAATTGTTATAAGAATGTTTCCCTCATCAATACCGTACTTTGCGTTAAACCCCCTAAGGCCGCAAATATTGAGCGCACAGACTGCTCCCTTCTTCTTGCCTTTTCCCAGTTCTTCAAAAAATGACTTTGCCAATGAAATGAAATAATTCATATTGGGAAGTCCGGTCAAATGATCATAGTAGCTTCTTGCTATATATACTTTTCCTTTAAGATACTCCACCATATCATCCGGAGTATTTGGAAGCTTTTTGCAGAATTGACTCTCGTCTGTATACCATATCTGCTCAAGACGCGTTCCGTCCTCCATATAAACATGTGCACCCTGAGCATGAATCAAACGATATTCCGTTTCACCGTATCTTCTGGCGCGATATATCATATTCAGCGTCTCGTTGTCATCACTAATGGCAAAGTCCAAGAATGCACTGGTCATTCCATCAATGTCATCCGGATGATTGTTTATAAGAGTATTGTGCTTTTCAGCATCAAGATACTCTTCTCTAGTCATCCCAAAAACTTTACACAGTCCGTCAGAAGCCAGCAACAGCACTAGCCTGTCATTAGTGAATTGATAAAAAGCAAAAGGTATCCCTTGCTTTTCGTATGCTTCCCTGGTTTTCTCGTCAAAATGATACAGTTTCATACAATTCTCCGCCAATTATCTGTTCATTTGTGTTATTTGCCAAAAACATCTGCTAATAATTAATTATATTCTAGTACTTTAGTCCGTTTTTTTCTAGTCCTTCTTTTATTCTATTTTGTCCCAAAAACCTCGTCGCAAAGACTGTTGTATTCCTTCCAAATTTCCGTATCTTTGAATTCGCTCAAGACCTCCGCAATGCTTCGGTAATACCATTCCTGCTCGTTTTTATCCTTCTGATTAAAGGAGAGCCACATATCGTCTCCCATAACTGCGTATTCATCGGCTGATTCCCTCATGTTTGACAGCTTATCACAAAGACATATGAGCTTTGCATCGTGAGATGCGTTCTTCAGGTGTTCCAGTGCTCTTTCTTTGCGAATCTTCCAGGTCTGATCCTTAGGGATGTCTGTCATCTTGTCTTCGCTTTCCTCATCCACCAAAGTAGCGACTCTGTCCCCAAAAGCTTCTCTTATGTCCTCTATTGTGCGAGGCGTATCTTCCACCACATCGTGCAAAAGTCCGGCGATAACCAGGTCCTCATCATTACTTATTGAATACAAAAGCATCGCAACCTCAACCGGATGCGCAATATAAGGAATTCCCGATCCTTTCCTCACCGCTTTGTCATGCGCTACAGCCGCAAACTTTACTGCCTTTCCGATTCTTAATGTATCCATTTCTTTCACCTCTCCTAATCAAACCCAAAAAATCAACCCAATTGTTTTTCAATTATACTAAATTTTTTGAATTTGTGCTATTCTTATATATAAGAGAGTTGTTGTCACATAATAGCGCTCTAGATTCTGACAATTTGGGAGATTTGAAAATGACGTTTTATGAAAATCACAAAAAAGACCTTGCAATCTTGGCCGTACTACTAATTTGTGCCCTGATTTCCTTTGCGTTTATCGCCCCCTACGCATCTTCTGTGGAGACACACAGCAAATCCATAGAGTGTTTGGATAATAAACGAGATGATGTGCTTAAGCTCACAGCGGCTTCCACAGCCACTTCGGTTGTGATTTCGCTTGTTCCGGGAGATGCAGGTACACCTATAGCAAACAAGCTTGCAGACCTTAGCGGATATTTTCTCATTATTTTATGTGCTATTTACCTTGAGAAATATCTTATTACCATCACCGGATATGCATGTTTTAGGATACTTATCCCAATTGCTTTGATTCTATTTGGAATAAACCGGTTTGCAAAAAACAGCACGTTTCAGAGGATAGCGGTTAAACTCACACTGTTTGGTTTTGCTATCTTTCTCATCATCCCAACAAGTGTTAAAATATCTAATATTATAGAGGAGACTTATGAATCCTCAATCGACTCAGCAATATCAAGCGCCGAGGAGACAGAAAACGCGCTGAGCAGTCTTACGGGAACTACGGGAGGAAGCACTGACATTTCCGGTTCTTCGAACGAAGATGCATCGGGTTCTACAGACAATTCCGGTCTTGATTCTTCGGATGCAGATTCTTCCGATTCCTCAACCGAAAGCAACGGGTGGCTAGGCATCTTATCCGGAGTATTGGGAAACGCCGTGGATAATGTGTCTGACGCAGTTGCCGAAACCACCGAGAAAGCTGAAAGCGCAATAAACAATATTTCTGATACAATCGACTCAGTTAAATCCGGTGAATTGATAGAGAAGGCCGGTGTCGCCCTGAACAACTTTATTGAAGCCGCGGCGGTAATGCTCATTACATCCTGCGTCATACCTGTTTTGGTTATGATCTTTATGTTCTGGGTTGTAAAAATATTATTAGAATTTGATTTGGGAGGTAAACTATATGGGAAATCTGAGTAACGAGGAAACACTTAAGAACACCATAGAACTTATATCCTTCCACGTTGACGATATTGTCATGCAGGAAGTAAAGGCTTACAGCAATGATCATCCTGATAACATTGTATCCCTTGCTACCATCGGGGTAATAACTCAACGTGCTGTTTCAGAGTTAATGCTTAGAGCCAGTAATTTCAAGGCTCCTGAAGCGAACGATAAGGATGAACTTAAAGCTGCTTTCGATAAATGGTTTGAGGAAAATGAAGTCGAGACCTTAAGACGTATATGTCGCAACAGTCTGGCCGAAGAGTTCAAGCCAAAGGATGACGATTCAGATGACAAGCTGACTTTCACAGAAAAATATTTAAAGAAAATCAGAGAAGAACAACAGCAGAGGAAGCGTTAGGCTTTCTCTGCTGTTCTTTTATTTATATACATTTTTCTATCGTGTTTTACTGCAGGTCAGATAGATAACCTGATATTTTTGTGCTATTTTCTCCAGCAGTTTCTTTGCCGATTCCATTTTTTCATCATCTAGATTTGTAAATGGATCATCACAGATAATCATAGGCTTTTCATTCTCATACATAGCATCCGCGAGTGCAAATCTAAGACATACACCCATAAGATCTTTATAGCCCACACTCAGTGTCTCCACGTCCCTCTGAAGGCCTTTCTCTTCATATGTCACTCTGATATTGGAATCCATATGAAGTGTGTCTGTTGCGTTTCCTGAGATGAATGAATAATACTCTTTGAAGGCAGACATGATAGGATCGGTGTATTTTGCAACAAGAGCTTCCTTTGCGGTCTCCAGGTGCTTCTTGGTCTTTCCTATAAGTTCAAAGAACTTTTGCTCTTCCTCCTGGATTCTCAAGAGTTCTTCGTAGTGTTCCTTATCGCTCTCCCACTCATCCATCTTTTCCAGATATTCCTCAAGTGTGCTCTCGTAATTCTCTGTTGTTGCCCTGACTTCGTCTGTCTTAAGCTTTACTTCTTCGGCCTTCTTAAGAAGCTCATCTATATCTTCCAGTTCACCGATTTTTTCAAGCTCTTCCAAAGCCTTTTTGTCTATCTGACTTTCCGCATCTGTAAGTCTGTTCTTCACGTCGGAATAATTTCTATTCAGATTCGAGAGTTCCA
>JAILLZ010000084.1 GCA_024692885.1 Lachnospiraceae bacterium
TGGAGGTGTATTCTTCTTAGGCCTTACAACAAGCGCGTTGCAGTTTATTGCTATAGCTGCACTTGCAGATTCCTATCCTGTCAGCTACAAATTAAAAATCGGTTATCTAACCTCGATGTATGCATTCGGCGCATTTGTTGCACCTCTGATTGTATCTGCTTATCTGAAGATGGGAATGGGATGGCGAACACTTTTCATTTTCCTAGCAGTGGGAAGTGCAATTGCCATTGCAGGTCTTTCAAAAGCCGGTGACGGAAAGCGTGAAACTCCGACAGGGGATAGTGACGATAACGGCACAAGTGCCTTCATAATGGCAGGTATTTTGCTTCTCTGTGTAGTTATGTGCATATATGTCGGATATGAAAATGGATTTGCCTTCTTTGTAGATTCGTTATTTGCAGAAGAGCTTGGCTCCACTCTCGGAAAATATGCTCTCAGCATCTTCTGGATAGTAATGATTCCATCCCGCGTGATGGTTGCTCATTTAGCTAAATACTCAAACAAAATATTACTTGGTGCTGTGATTGCAATACCGCTAATCAGTGTAATTATTTCACAGCAAACCTCCGATGTTCTGTTGCTTATACTCTGCATTCCTCTTGGCTTTGCATGCGGCGCAATCTATCCAAGTGTTTTGAATATAGCAATGCCTTTGGCAGGCGAGCACAAAGCAACAGCAACAGGTATGATTACTACAGCAACCGGAATAGGCGGAGTCGTATTTACAGCATTGACCGGTATTCTCGGTGAAAGAATGGGACTTAGAAATGCTATTATCTCACTCGCGGCATTCTTTATACTTTCGTTGATTTCAGTGCTCTGCCTGAAGTTTGCTAGCAAACGTAAATCAAATTGACAACTTAGCAACCACTATAGTATTTGATGATACCGATTAAACAATTTACAACACCTTCGACAGAAAATCCTTTAATCTGTCACTCTTTGGATTTACAAATATTTCCTCAGGACTTCCCTCTTCCTTTATGCCCTTCTCATCAAAAAATACCACACGGTTTGCAACCTCTTTTGCGAAGCCCATCTCATGTGTGACGATAACCATGGTCATTCCGTCTTCTGCGAGCTCTCGGATAAGTGAGAGGACCTCTCCTACCATCTCAGGATCAAGCGCCGAAGTCGGCTCATCAAAAAGCATAACCTCCGGATTCATTGCAAGTGCACGGGCTATTGCAATTCGCTGTTTCTGTCCGCCGGAAAGACTTTCAGGGTAAACATCTGCCTTGTCTGAAAGACCAACTCTCTCCAAAAGATCTAAAGCTTTTTTTCTTGCTTCCTCCTTTGACATGATTTTCAATTTCACCGGAGCAAGCATGATGTTTTCCAAAATCGTAAGATGTGGGAAAAGATTGAAATGCTGAAAAACCATTCCTATCCTTCTCCTCATCTCATTTATATCTGAGTTTTTGTCGGTGATGTCCTCGCCATCCACGTAAATATTTCCGTCAGTTACGGTTTCAAGCTGATTTATCGTCCTGATAAATGTGGATTTTCCACATCCTGAAGGTCCTATGATTGCGATGACTTCACCTTTTTTTATCTCCATATTTACATCTTCGAGAACCACATGATTCCCGAAGCTTTTCTTTAAATGATCTACCTTAATCAATACTTCATTCATATCTTCTGCCTCCTTAATCCATGCTTGTACTCATACGATTTTCAAGCCTTTTCACACCAAGAGTCAGAAGTTCGACTATGGCAAGATAAATAACAGAAACCGAAATCAACGGTAAAAATGCTTCGTATGTGATGCTTCGAATGATGTCTCCACCACGTGTGAGATCAATCAGACCTATGTATCCGCAGATTGAAGTCTCTTTAATAAGCGAAATAAACTCGTTTGCAAGCGCAGGAAGAACAACCTTTACCGCCTGTGGTAACACAATGGAAACCATAGTCTGGCTGTAGTTTAATCCCAAACTTCTTCCGGCTTCCATCTGTCCTGCGTCCACGGACATTATTCCGCCACGCATGATTTCAGCAACATACGCTCCCGAATTTATGGAAAACGCAATAACAGCCACAAGAATCTTGTCCACATTCACTGCCTGGAAAACAACATAATAAATGATGAGCAGCTGAATCATAATAGGGGTACCCCTTATGATTATCAGATAGAGCCTGCATATTGCATTTAATATAACAAGCCCTCCTGTCTTATCATGAGTCACTCTGACGATGGCTACGAGGAAACCGATAATCATTCCGATTATTACGGCGCAAAAAGCTATAATAAGCGTATTTCGAAGTCCCTTTGCAAGATACTGCCATCTTGCATCCGTTATAAAATTTCTAATAAAGTTATCTTTGAAGCTGAGCTCCGCATTGTTTTTGCTTCCGTTGTTTACTATGATAACCTGTTTGGTCGTTGTATATGAGTCCGAAAAATTAATGGATTTTAATCTCTCCTCGGTTTTAGTCATGCCGGCTATACCCATATCCACCTTGTGCGAATCGACTGCATTTATAATGGAATCGAACTCCATATCCTCAATGACTATTTCATATCCGAGCTTATCTCCTATTGCTTTTGCGATATCCATATCGATACCGACAATCTCTCCGTTCTCATAATATTCATATGGCTTAAATGCCGCATTTGTTGCAACCGTAAGCACACCGTTATCATGAGAAACGTCTTCATCGGTTACGTACTGAAACGAACCTTTGGTATCATCTCCGATATAATTTGCTATTATCTTATCGATAGTTCCATCTTCCTTTAGTTCTACGAGTGCACCATTTATTTCATTGAGCAATTCATCATTGTCCTTGGCGATACAAATGGCATACTCCTCCAATGCGAACGGCTCACCCAAAATCGAAAGTGAGCTCTCGTTTTCTATGCTGGCAATTGCCGGCTGCTCATCGACGATAACGCAGTCGATTTTTCCCTGCTTAAGAGCCTGAACCGCATCCGTAATCTTGTTGTATCTCTCCACAACGGTTCCGGCCTCATCACCTTCTTTATCCGATGCATAAATATCGCCGACGGTTCCAATCTGAACACCTATGGTCGCACCGTCCAAATCATCCTTCGATTCAATAACCTTTGTCTGCGAATTTGTATCATTTGACTGAGCTGTACTTCCACATCCCACGAGCGAAAGGGCACATAATGCTAATAGTAGTGCTGTGATTTTCTTCTTCATATATATCCCTCAATAATATTTTTTTATTAACGACTGACCTGCCGTATATTTATATATTCTTTGGCCGATGTGAATAATTATACATAGTTTATGTAATAAATCAACACAAAAAAGGCAGTGATTACACTGCCTTTTTATACAAATTAGTGATTTATGATATCAGAATTCTAATTATGCACGATAAACAAAATTATCTTTTCTTGGTGCTGCATCCTTTGCCGGCTCAGCAGCATATCCAAGTGCGCAATGACCTATACCTTCAAAGTCTCCTTCTATGCCAAGTTTCTTTAATATATTCTTTCCAAACTCTGACTCAAACTCTTCCTTTGCTCTGTGAATCCAGATGTTTGCAACACCAAGGCTCTCAGCTGCATTCATGAGATTTCCCATAACCAAAGAGCCGTCATAAACATATGTTGGAACACTCTTATCGGCAAGGACTATCAGAATAACCGGTGCACCGTAGAAAGGATCGAATCCTTCATTCCAGCCACCAATCTTTCTGTTTTCCTCAGAAATAGCATCTCGAAGTTCCTTATTTGTTACTTCAATAATTATTGGGCTCTGCTTTCCCATTCCTGTTGCAGCAAATGTTCCCGCCTTGATTATGGCATCGAGTTCTTCTCTTTTCACCATATCCGGTTTAAAACTTCTGCAGCTTCTTCTTTTTTCCAAAACCTTAAGTGTTTCGTTCATTTAATTGTCCCCCTTTTCTCGTCTGTAAAACGATTCTCTATTATTTCAACTCTACGATTTGTTTTCTATTAAATCGTAAATCCTACAAAAGATATTTTAACACACTTTAGTTTGAATGCAATTAAGTTTTGCGTAATCATATTATTTATTATTATACATTTATCTCAAATTAGTTTATACTACCTCTAAG
>JAILLZ010000164.1 GCA_024692885.1 Lachnospiraceae bacterium
CAGTCAGATAGCTGAATTGGAGAGAGAAATAGCTCTCTTGCCTGAAGGGAATCTTACAAAGAAAAAAATAAAAGAAAAGGACTATTACTATCATAGGATTAATCGCGAAGGAAAACGGAAGGAAAACTATGTAAGTTTTGAAGAGGTTTCAAAGCTCAGAGAAGACATTTCAAAGAGAAAAGAATATGAGAAGGTCCTTAAGGAACTCAAGAAAATGATTCCCAAAGAAAGAAATGTTGAAGATAGAAAAACATTTGGAGGACATTTCAAAACAACTGTAAGGACAGGCAGTCTGTTACAATCGCAGCTTACGGTTGCGAGGAATTATAAGAAAAGAGAATGCATCGGTGTTCTCAGAGATTACGTTTTCGGACCGGAGCAGGATAAGGTTCTTATTATCTATGGATTAAGGCGTACAGGAAAGACGACGATGATTCGACAAATTCTCGCAGAACTATCCACGGAGGAATTCGAAAAGGCAGCATTTATCCAGGTGAAAAAATCGGACACGCTTGCGGATGTTGATTATGATCTCAGGTTGCTGGAGAAAAATGGGTTCCGATATGTGTTTATTGATGAAGTAACCTTAATGGAAGACTTTATAGAGGGTGCCGCACTTTTTTCGGATATATATGCAAGCAGTGGAATGAAAATTGTTATATCGGGAACAGATTTGTTGGGGTTTGCATTTACCAGGGAAGAGCAACTTTATGACAGATGTATTATGCTGCATACTACATTTATCCCATATCGAGAATTTGAAAATGTATTGGGAATAAAAGGTATAGATGAGTATATTCGGTATGGCGGAACTATGAGTATTGGTGGAATTAATTACAATGTTGATACACCTTTTTCCGATTCAAAACACGCAGAAGAATATGTTGATACTGCCATAGCAAAAAATATTCAACATTCGCTGAATGCATATCAGTATGGTGGACATTTTCGCTTGTTGTTGGATCTCTATGAACGAGGTGAATTAACAAATGTAATTAACAGAGTGGTTGAAAACATAAACCACAGCTTTACGAAAAATGTTATTGAGCGAACTTTTAAGTCACATGATATATCGATGACAGCGGCTAATCTGCTACATGATAGGGAGAACCCTATAAACATTAAAGAACATATGAATCTGGATAAAGTCACATCAGGTATGATGAAGATGCTGGATATCCTAAATAAAGAGGAACAAAGCATTGAGATTGAAGATTGTCATATGAAGCAGATCAAGGAATATCTGATGTTACTTGACCTTATCATGGAGATAGATTTGGAGGCACTACCTGAGGTTGGAAAGAAGAGTAAGGTTACGGTTATCACACAGCCGGGGTTGAGATATGCGCAGGCAGAGGCCATTGTAGAAAATATGCTGCTTGATGCACAGTTTCAGGAATTATCTTTAAAGGACAGACAACGTATACTTAACAGACTGTTGTCTGAAATAAGCGGACGTATGATGGAGGACATTGTTCTTTTGGAGACTCTTATAGCTTACCCGGACAAGAATGTATTTAAACTTCAGTTCCCAATCGGAGAGTTCGATATGGTCGTATGTGACCCTAAAAAACTTACATGCGAGATATATGAGATCAAGTTCAGTAAGGAACAGATACCGGAACAATATCATCATCTTAAAGACAGCGAGAAATGTGCCATGACAAGCCACAGATACGGTGATATAACGGAAAAATACGTTATATACAGAGGTGAATCGGCAGAATGTGACGGCATTCAATACTTGAATGTAGAGGATTATCTCAAAGCTTTGAACAGTGTAAGCATAATATGAAAAGAAAAGCATGTGTGATAGAATGTAAAAAGCGAAAAAGGAGTAACCCAATGGATATTTTTGAATACATGCGTGAACAGAATAAAGATACCGATGCACCACTGGCCTCGAGAATCAGACCAAGAACATTGGATGAGGTAGTGGGGCAGGAGCATATCATAGGAAAAGATAAGTTGCTTTACCGCGCGATAAAGGCGGATAAGCTGAGCTCCATTGTTTTTTACGGTCCTCCGGGAACGGGAAAAACCACGCTTGCAAAAGTGATTGCCTATTCCACAAGTGCGGACTTTAAGCAGATAAATGCAACATCCGCAGGCAAAAAGGACATGGAAGAAGTTGTGGCACAGGCAAAAGAAAATGCGGGAATGTACCAGAAAAAGACCATTCTTTTCATAGACGAGATCCACAGATTCAACAAGGGGCAGCAGGACTATCTGCTTCCGTTTGTGGAGGACGGAACCATAATCCTGATTGGAGCGACAACGGAGAATCCATACTTTGAGGTGAATGGGGCTCTCCTTTCAAGATCGATAATATTTGAGCTCCGTCCGTTGGATAAGGAGGATATAAAGAAGATTCTTCTTCGCGCGGTTAATGACGAGGAGCGAGGAATGGGTGCATATGATGCTGTCATAGACGACGATGCCTTGGATTTCCTCGCAGACGGATGCAATGGTGATGCGCGCTCTGCCTTAAATGCCATAGAGCTTGGAGTGCTCACAACAGACCGCTCTGAGGATGGAAAGATACATCTTACCATCGGCGTTGTTGAGGAATGTATTCAAAAAAGAGTTATCAATTATGATAAAAACGGCGATAATCACTATGATACGATTTCCGCATTTATAAAGAGTATGAGAGGTTCGGACCCGGATGCGGCTGTATACTATCTCGCAAAAATGCTTTATGCCGGAGAGGATATCAAGTTTATAGCACGAAGAATGATGATTTGTGCGGCAGAGGACGTGGGACTTGCAGACCCGAATGCCTTGGTTGTAGCCACGGCGGCAGCCCAGGCGGTGGAGAGAGTCGGTATGCCGGAATCACAGATTATACTTGCAGAGGCAGTGAACTATATAGCAAGCGCACCGAAAAGCAACGCTTCGTGCGAGTCAATATTTGCCGCAACAAGAGCTGTAAAGGAACACACGACAGCGCAGGTTCCGGTTCATCTTATGGATGCACATTACAAATCTCATGAAAAACTGGGAAAAGGAATCGTATATCAATATGCTCATGATTTTCCGGGACATTATGTTACACAGCAGTATCTTCCGGATGAACTGATTGATGAAAGATTCTATGAACCGACCGAGATGGGATGTGAGAAGAATATAAAAGAACGTCTCGACAGCCTGGAAAAGTATCATCGAGGATAGGGGTTTGTGTAAAAAAACCATGATGCAAACAGTTTATCACTTTAATTTATTAAATTTTTCTATTGAATAATGGCGCATATATATGTAATATTATTCAATGACCTTGAAATTTAGTTCAAAGGTCAAAATCAAAATGCATAAAACTATATGTAACAATCACAACAAAGACATATACATTTATGCGAATGAGGAGGAAAAACATGAGTAAGCCATATGCAGAGATGACAAAGGAAGAACTCCTTGCAGAAAAAGAAGCGCTGACAGTCAAATACAAGCACTATCAGGACAGACACCTTTCTTTGGATATGTCCAGAGGAAAGCCTTCGGTAGAGCAGCTCAACCTTTCAATGGGAATGATGGATGTGTTGAACAGCCATGTAGACTTGACCTGTGAAGACGGAACAGACTGCCGAAACTACGGAGTGCTTGACGGGATACCTGAAGCAAAGGCACTTCTTGCAGATATGATGGAGTGCAATCCGGACAACATCATTATTTATGGAAACTCAAGTCTTAATATAATGTATGACACTGTGGCAAGATCGATGACTCACGGAGTCATGGGACACACACCATGGTGCAAACTCAAAAAGGTAAAATTCCTTTGCCCGGTACCTGGATATGACAGACACTTTGCTATAACCGAGCACTTCGGAATAGAGATGATAAACGTTCCGATGCTTTCGACCGGACCTGACATGGACATGGTTGAAAAGCTTGTTTCAACAGATGACACAATAAAGGGAATCTGGTGCGTTCCAAAGTATTCGAACCCGCAGGGAATCACATACTCAGATGAGACTGTAAGAAGATTTGCTAGACTTAAACCTGCAGCAGAAGATTTCAGAATCTATTGGGACAACGCATACACAATCCATCATCTCAATGATATGGATCAGGATCACCTTATCGAGATTCTTGCTGAGTGTAAGATTGCAGGAAATGCAGATATGGTTTACAAATTCTGCTCAACCTCAAAGATAAGCTTCCCTGGTTCAGGACTTGCAGCAATTGCAACTTCTTTAAACAACCTTGAGGAGATAAAGAAGCAACTTGCAGTTCAGACCATCGGACACGATAAAGTAAACCAGCTTCGTCACGTGAGATACTTTAAGGATATTCACGGTATGCATGAGCATATGAAAAAACATGCGGCAATCCTTAAGCCGAAGTTTGAAATGTTAAACGAGCTTTTTGCAAACGAGTTTGACGGCCTTGGAGTAGGTTCATGGGTTAACCCTAAGGGTGGATACTTCATGGCATTTGAGGCAGTTCCGGGATGCGCGAAGGCAATCGTTGCAAGAGCAAAGAAGTGCGGCGTGATAATGACCACGGCAGGAGCTCCTTTCCCATACGGAATCGACCCTAACGACACTGTAATCAGAATCGCACCTTCTTATCCTGAGTTTGAGGATCTTAAGATAGCTGCAGAGATTTTCGTGCTCTGCGTAAAGATCTGTACTATAGAAAAAGTCCTTGAGGATAAGGAAAACGAAAAGCCAAAGAAGAAAAACTAGAGATAGTATAAGGCATATCAACAACACAAAACGTTTCTGTTTATGAGCGTTTTGTGTTGTTTTTTTAATATTTTTCAACTATTCAATTTCAATTTGATAAGTTAAAATATAGGAACAGTCAGTATTTACAGAGGCAAACCATGAATTGTTCGGATTACAAAAGGGCCAGAAGGCCTGAACAGAAAAAGGAGCGAATGCTCGAGATTACCGACACGGTTGATGCAATGTTTCATGAAGATACCTATCATGAAATAACTCTTACGACTATAGCCGAGAGAATGGGCATGTCACGCGGAAATCTCTATAAATATTTTGATACGGTTGAGGATATCTTTATGTCTTTGTATTTGCAGAAACAATGCAAGTGCATGACGGATATCATGAACCTTTTCTTTGAGTGCGACACTGACGGCGAGGAAATCTGCCCTGAAAATGATTTCGAGAGATATGAGTGCAAGCACCTTGTTTACAATAGGATGAGCATGGAAGATTTTGCCGGAAGAGTCGCTCATGTTTTTGTTGAAAATGCTGATATATTCAAATATCATGATTTATTGGGGTGTATCATAGAGACGAATGTGCCGGTGGAAAAACTTGCGGAATTCAAAAAGAACATGGCCTGCATGAAATCTCCGCTTACACTTGCCATAAAAAAACAGTGCCCGAATGCTTCTGATAAAAGAATTACGCTGTTCCTAAAAAGCATAATGTATCAGGGCTGCGGACTGTACAACCAGTCTCATCAATGTCCGAAGGTTGCGAAGGCCATAAGGCTTGCAGGCCTAACGACAGAAGAAATTGATTTTGAGGCTGAACTCAAGCGATTCATATTATCTGAAATGAATCAGATTGAAAACGTTTAGAAAACGTATATTTGAGAAATTTACTTAGAATCCGAGGATTATATAATGAATTCTAATTTTATAAATTCTTCTATAGAAAGGACTCAGTTTGAGCCCACAAATCCCACTGAAGCGCCTACGGCAAAAAATGTTTTGACGCTTGCTGTGGAGATGGGAGATCTGCTTCTTCGAAACGGAGGAGAAATCTACAGAGTTGAGGACACAATACTCCATGTCTTGGAAGCTTATGGCATGGAAAACTATGATGTGTATGTCCTATCAAACGGAATCTTTGCATCTGCAAACGAGGACCGAAATGATTCCTGCAGCATCGTAAGACACGTTCCTTTAGGATCGGTCAATCTCGACAAGATAGCCGCCATAAATCAGCTTTCAAGAGAAATAGCACAAAACAAAATACCGGTGAAGGAAGCCTGGGACAGATTCCTTGAGATTAAGGAAATGAAGATGCATCCGCAGATGCTTATGAACCTCTGTGGAGGTATTGGTTCTGCCGGATTCTGTTACCTTTTCGGCGGAAGTGTTCTTGACTCATTGATAGCATTTTTCATAGGAATACCGCTTGCCTTCTTTTTGGCATATATGAGTAGTAAGAAAACTTCCAAATTCATTATGCATATTTTGGGAAGTGCATATGTGACCTTATTAAGCCTTCTAGTTATGTATTTAAGCGCACCTGTTCATTATGACAAGATAATCATCGGCTGTATCATGCAGATGGTTCCGGGAATTGCTCTTAGCACTTCCATCAGAGATCTCTTTAACGGAGATTATCTTTCCGGTGCCATTCATCTGCTCGATGCAGTGCTCACAGCTATGTGTATCGCTGTTGGAGTAGGATTTATGATTGCCATTTATTATTTTGCGACAGGAGTTATGCCATGATTTTAACCATAATCATACAGTTTGTAGTGGCGATGATAGCCACAGGAGCTTTTGCCATAATATTTAACGCTCCAAAATCCGAATGGATTCCGGCGGCTTTCACAGGAGCTGTGGGCTGGATAGTTTTCTTTGTGATGAAAGAATTTGGAAACAGCAACATGTTTTCATGTCTGATAGCCACATTTTTCCTGACACTCATATCAAGAATGTTGGCTCCTTTAAGAAAATGTCCGGTAACTGTTTTTCTTTTGCCGGGAATTTTCCCTTTGGTTCCGGGAGCGGGAATTTATTACACCTCATACTATTTCATTATGAACGACCCGAAAGAATTCTGGGCGAGAGGTTTGGATACATTCCAGGAAGCAGGAGCGATTGCGCTCGGAATAATCTTTGCACTTGCTATTCCGAAAAGCTTGTTGAAAAAAGTATTTCGTAAGAATTAAAAGCTCTTTTTTGGGGGATTTGTTATGACAGAAAGTGGAGATTCGAAATAACAGAATAGGAAAAAACAATGAGCGATAATAAAACTAAGAAAAATGAAATTGATATGATCCACGGTTCTCTCGCGGATAAAATTTTGCTGTTTGCGCTTCCTTTGGCAGCAACAGCGTTATTGCAGCAGCTTTTTAACTCTGCGGATATTGCGGTAGTAGGAAGATTTGCAAGTTCGGAAGCCATGGCGGCAGTTGGAAGTACGGCCTCGGTAATAGGCCTTCTCGTAAGCCTTTTTATGGGAATATCCGTCGGTGCAAACGTAGTAGTTGCAAACCTTATAGGAGCGGACCGAAGAGAAAAGATAAATGAAGCGGTTCACACCATTATGACATTGGGGCTTCTTATCGGAATTCTCCTTTTGTTTTTGGGATTCTTTTTGGCAAGGCCAATTCTTACCATGATGGGAGCTCCGGAAAATGTTATGGAGCTTGCAATTCTGTATCTCAGGATTTATTTTATGGCGATGCCGGGAATCATGACATTTAACTTTGGATCGGCTGTGCTTCGAAGCAAGGGGGATTCAAAGAGACCACTTTTGGCGCTGACTCTTTCAGGAGTTTTCAACGTAATCCTGAACGTGATTTTGGTTGTATTTTTCCACCTTCATGTAATCGGAGTCGGAACCGCAACCGTTGTATCAAATTATATAAGTGCGGGGTTGGTTTTGTACTTCCTTATGACGGAAGAACCGACTTTCAAATTTGAGATTAAGAAGATGTGCATGAGAAAGGAATACCTTTCAAATGTAATAAAAATCGGTGTTCCTGCAGGAATTCAGGGCATGGTTTTTTCTTTCTCAAATGTAATGATTCAGAGCACCATAAACGGATTTGGTTCTAATGCAATAGCCGGTTCCACAGCCGCTCAGAATCTGGAGTTTATGTCCTATTGTATCATCAACTCATTTGCTCAGACGGCGGTAACCTTTACCAGCCAGAACTGTGCAGCGGGTGATATTGACAGATGTAAAAAGGTTTACAGATACTCTAATATCTTTGGACTGGGAATAGATGTGCTCTTTGTAGCATTCATAATCATATTCAGATATCCGGTTTTGAGTATATTTACAACGGATCCCGCAGTTATGGAATACGCCATAATCCGTATAATGTATGATTGCCTGTTCCATTATCTCACAGGAACCTACGAGATAAGTGCAGGATGCTTAAGAGGAATGGGGCACTCACTTATGCCGGCTATGATATCAATCTGCGGAACCTGTGTGTTCAGATTGTTTTGGGTATTTGCCTTCGTGCCGATGCACCACGAATTTTACATCCTGATGTTGGTTTATCCGATATCATGGGTACTCACCGGAACGGTAATGACCACAGTTTACTTTGTGACGCGAAGGAAAGTGTTTGCAACGCTTAGAGGAAACAAGGCAATATAAATGATTTAGAGAAATAATAGTAATTGAATCACATAAAAAGTAAGGAACACAGAAAGGGAGAAAAATGAGTATAGTTTTTCACGAGAAATCAAAAGTATTTCATTTATACAACGATAAAGTCAGCTACATTATGATGGTTTTAAAGAACGGTCATATCGGCCAGCTTTATTACGGAGCAAAGATAAAGGACAGAGAAGACTTTACATACATGCTCGAGCTTAAAAAGCGTGCCATGGCACCAAGCCGTTTTGAGGGAGATCCGACTTTCAACCTTGAACATATCAAGCAGGAATACCCTTGCTACGGTACCGGAGATTACAGAGCATCTGCTTTTGAAGTAGAGCACGCAGACGGTAACAGATATTCTGAGCTTACATATGTGAGCTATGAGATTTTTAAAGGGAAAAAGAAACTTGAGGGACTTCCTGCAACCTATGTTGAAAAGGACGATGAGGCAGAGACTCTTGAGATAACATTAAAAGATGCAAGAGACGGACTTACAGTAATCCTTAGCTACAGCATTTTTGCAGAGGGCGGAGCTATTGCAAGAAGTGTTCGTTTTAAAAATGAAGGAAAAGAGACACTTTACCTCAATAAGGCTTTAAGCATGAACCTTGACCTTCCTGATCCTGACTATGAGTGGATTCAGCTTTCGGGAGCATGGGCAAGGGAAAGACAGATAAAGACGAGAAAGCTTGAGATAGGTGTCACTGCAATCGGAAGTACCAGAGGACATTCATCTCATCAGGAGAATCCTTTCATTGTATTGAAGAGACCGGAGACAACGGAGACACTCGGCGAGGCAATAGGATTTGCTTTTGTCTACAGCGGAAACTTCCTTATGCAGGCGGAGGTAGATAACCACAAGGTGACAAGAGTTCAGGCCGGAATCAATCCGCAGTGCTTCAAATGGCAGCTTTTACCCGGAGGAGAATTCCAAACACCTGAGGCGGTATTTGTATATTCTGCAAACGGAATGGGTGAAATGAGCCGTGATTTCCATAAGCTTTTTGCAAAGAGACTTGCGAGAGGTTACTGGAGAGATAAGGCAAGACCTATCCTTATAAACAACTGGGAAGCAACCTACTTTGATTTTACCGAGGACAGACTTGTAGAGATAGCAACCAAGGCAAAAGAGTGCGGAGTAGAACTTTTTGTTTTGGATGACGGATGGTTTGGAAAGAGAACCTCAGACAAAGCAGGACTTGGTGATTGGTACCCTAATAAAGAGAGACTCAAAAACGGAATCACCGGAGTTGCCGAGAGAATAGAAAACCTCGGAATGAAATTCGGTCTCTGGTTCGAGCCTGAGATGGTAAACAAGGATTCAGACCTTTACAGAGCACATCCTGACTGGATATTGCAGGCACCGGGAATGAAAGAGTCCCAGGGAAGAAACCAGTATGTTCTTGATTTTTCAAGAAAAGAGATAGTGGACAAAATATATGAGATGATGCATGAGATATTGAGCACTGCGAAAGTGTCCTATGTTAAATGGGATATGAACAGAAGCATCACCGAGTGCTACAGCGCAGGTTATCCGGCAGAGCAGCAGGGAGAGATTTTTCACAGATACATCCTTGGAGTGTACGACCTTTACGAGCGTCTCACAACAGCCTTCCCTGAAATCCTCTTTGAGTCATGCGCAAGCGGTGGTGCGAGATTTGACGCAGGTCTTCTCTACTATGCACCTCAGGGCTGGACAAGCGACGACACAGACGCGGTTGAGAGAATGGGCATACAGTACGGCACATCGCTTTGCTACCCTGTAAGCTCAATGGGCTCGCATGTATCGGTTACACCGAACCACCAGCTTTTCAGAAACACACCTCTTCACACCAGAGCGAACGTGGCATACTTCGGAACCTTCGGTTACGAGCTTGACCTCAATAAGCTTTCAGATGAAGAAATAGAGGAAGTAAAAGAACAGATTGCGTTCATGAAGAAATACAGAGAAATCATTCAGTTCGGAGATTTCTACAGACTTTCAAGTCCATTTGAAAAAGAGGACATGGCTTGGATGGTTGTAAGCCCTGACAAGAAGACCGCTATCGTGGGATATAACAGAGTGAGAAACCGCGTGAACGGATGGTTCTCAAAGGTAAAACTCACAGGCCTTCTTCCTGATACACTTTACAAGGAAACCGTTGTTGGTCCTGGTGTAAAGGGAACAGATGCTAGAGTACTCTTCGGAGGAGAAGAAACACTTACAGTTTCATCCCACTATGGAGATGAGCTCATGAACTCCGGACTCATCACATCTGATGCGTCATCAGGAGAGGCACCGCAGGAAGACCACAACACAGACTACGAGTCGAGACTGTATATTCTTGAAGCAGAGTAAATGGATAATAATAAAATAAGTCAAAAGTGAAAATGTGGAGGTAACTATGGGGAAATTTGAATTCGACAACGTGCCGGTCTTAAAGACAACCGGCGGAGACTTAAAAGGCTACTATTACAAGGGCGAGTACATCTTCAAGGGAGTGCCATACGCCAAGGCAAAAAGATTTCATCAGCCGGAGCCTGCTAAGTGGAGTGGCGTAAAAGAAGCAACATCCTACGGAATGGTTTGCCCGCTAAGAGGAAAAGACTATCCAAACGGAGAGCTCTATGTTCCGCACAGATATTGGCCACAGGATGAGCACTGCCAGAACCTGAACATCTGGACAAAGAACCTTGATGAAAGCGAAAAGAGACCTGTTTTGGTATGGTTCCACGGCGGCGGATACGAGGCCGGTTCATCCATCGAGCAGGTGGCATACGATGGATTCAATCTCTGCATGGATAAAGATGTAGTCGTTGTTACCGTAAACCACAGACTGAACATCTTGGGATACTTAGATCTTTCACCGTTTGGAGAGGAATACAAAAACTCAGCCAATGCAGGAAATGCAGACATGGTAGCTGCACTCAAATGGGTGCATGACAATATAAGTCTTTTCGGCGGAAATCCTGAGTGCGTAACCATCTTCGGACAGTCCGGCGGAGGAATGAAGGTAACAGACCTTATGCAGACACCATCTGCTGACGGACTTTTCCAGAGAGCCATGGTAATGAGCGGAGTAGCAGGTGGAGGACTTTTCAAAGAGCTTGAAGGCGATGGCACAGAGATAGTAAATGCTATGATTAAAGAGTTGAATCTTAAGTCCGTAAAAGAACTTGAAGAGATAGATTATTACGATATGGCAAGAGCCTACAACAAGGTTTCACCTGCCTTAGCTGCAAATGGACATTACATTGGATGTGTTCCTGTGAAAAACGATTTCTTCCTGGGAAATCCTCTTGTACATGGATTCAGAGAGGAAGCCTTTAAGATACCTCTCATGGTAGGTTCTGTATTTGGAGAATTCTTCTTTGCACCGATGGAAGTAAACAAACGTGAGGTTTCAAAGGAAGAGGAACTAGAGATTTTAAAGAAAATCTACGGAGATTCCACAGAGGATATTCTGGCCGAGTACAAAAAAGCATATCCTGACAAATGCGGTCTCGATCTTATGTGCATAGACAGATGCATGAGACAGCCTTCTAAGGAACTTGCAAAGATACATGCTGCGGGTGGCGGAAAGAGCTTCCTTTACATGTTTACATTTGAGTTCCCTATCAATAATGGAAAGATTGCATGGCATTGCTCAGACATTCCATTCCTCTTCAGAAATACAGAGTATGTAGAGGTTTGTTCAGTGGAAGGTGTGACAGATAAGCTTGAAGATCAGATTTCATCAGCATTTGTATCATTTGCAGTAAACGGAGATCCAAATAACTTGCATTTGCCAAAGTGGGAGAGCGTGAGTGTTGATAAGGAACCAACCATGATTTATGACAGAAATTGTGAGGTCCGTTACAATTACGATGATGCGCTTTATGAGAAGATAGACAGCGTGCTTCCACCGTTCAATCTTCATGAGATGATAGCGACAGAGGATATACAACATTGATTTAGTAAATCAAAGAAATCAAGGACGTCGAACTATTATTTGCAAAGACTAGATTAATCACAATTAATGAAATAATGTTTAAAGCAAAAACAGGAGAAAACCAAATTGGTTTATCTCCTGTTTTCGTATGTAAAAACTTCCCCTAAACTAATTTATAAAACATCTTTTTTTCTGATGTAACCAGGATGTCCGTCCGGAGACGAGATGTTTTTCTTTACCTTAATCTGAACACCTTTGTCGATGACCTGATTCTCAATGACAGTGTCCTCAGAAACGTATGTGCCTGAAAGGATGATACTGTTTTTGATTACACAACCCGCTTTGATGGTACATCCACGGCCGATGATTGAGTTTTCAATTTCTCCCTCGATATCGCATCCGTTGGCAACGAAGCAGGACTTTATTTTTGCTCCTTCAAAATACTGTGTTGGAGACGAGTCGGTTGTCTTTGTGACAATCGGCCAGTCTTTGTGGAACAGATTTGAAGCAGTGCGGAAATCCAAAAGGTCCATATTAGCACGGTAGTAGCTGTTGAAATCTGTGATAGCTGCAAAGAAGCCCTTATGAGATATTCCTCTTACATCAAGGTTTTTGCACTCATCACTTACAATGTCTACAAGAGCGAACATTGAAGATGTCTTTCTTGCCTTGTGAATAAGCTCGATGAAGAGTTCTTTCTTCATGATGTAAGTATCCATGAAGATATTTCTTGTCTTTGCACGACCTCTGTTTTCCTCGATGCTTTCTACACCCTTCTGTCGGTTCATAGTGACATAGTGGCATCCAAGGAATTTTTCGTTAGCATTGTCAACTGTATGGTAGAGCAGTGTGATATCTGCTTCAGATTTAATATGCTCATCCAAAAGCTCGGAGTAGTCTGCAGTGAATATGATGTAACTTGGACAGATGACAACATAGTCTGCAGGAACCCTCTCTATAGTGCTCAAATTATAGAAATAAGAAGCAATATCTGTATTGTAATTGCTGTCCTCTTTTACGTCAGAAAACAACACCTGAAGTTTTCCGGTTTTTGAATTGATTCCGTAATGACGTCCGGAACCCAGATGCTGCACCAGAGAACGAGGTCTGTCACCTACCTGAACAGCTATTTTCTCTATTCCGCTGTTGGCAAAGTTTGAAATAGGAAAATCAATAAGTCTGTATCTTCCGAGAAAAGAGAACGAACCGATAGGTCTGTAATCCTGAAGACCTTCTACATTCAGTTTTCTGTCTGCTGAATTTATAATACCAAAAGCACTATTCATTTATTCATCCCCCTTTACATTCTTTGCAACAAGCAGGATGTTTTCGCTGTCGGCAGAACCTACAACGGCATTTTTGCCTATGTGAACATTGTCTGCCACAAGAGCACGTGTAACAACAGCTCCTTCATCTACTTTAGCTCCCGGCATAAGCACGCTGTCTATAATCTTTGCGCCCTTACCTACTTCAACGTTTGTAAAGAGAACGGATTTTTGGATTTCACCCTCTACGATGCAACCCTGAGTGACATAAGCTTCTTCAACGTTTGAATCAGGGCCAAAATACTGAGGCATTGCATTTACATCCTCGGTGTAAATGGTCCAGTTTCTGTCCCAAAGATTGAGTCCGTTGTTTGGATCGAGAAGATCCATGTTTGCTTCCCAGAGAGAATCGATGGTTCCTACATCCTTCCAGTATCCCTTGAATTCCCAAGCGACAAGCTTACGATTGTCATTAAGCATGGTAGGAATGATGTCTTTTCCGAAGTCATGATCCGAATTCTCGTTCTTTAAATCAGCAAGGAGCATTTTTCTCAAAGTCTTCCAATTGAAGATATAGATACCCATGGAAGCAAGATTGCTCTTTGGATTTTCAGGCTTTTCTTCAAACTCGATGATGGTTCCGTTGCCATCAGTGTTCATGATACCGAAACGGCTTGCTTCTTTCATAGGAACCGGAATAACGGCTATGGTAGCATCTGCCATCTGCTCGGTGTGACACTTGAGCATTTCGGAGTAATTCATCTTGTAAATATGATCACCTGAAAGAATAAGAAGAAACTCAGGATCAAAAGAATCAATAAAGTCGATGTTCTGGGATATCGCATCTGCCGTTCCACGATATACATCCAGAGCTTCGTCGGCCTTCTCACGAGGAGGAAGAACGTAGACACCGCTATCCCTGGCATCCAACCCCCAACGTCCACCGTTTGCTGCGTAGCTGTTAAGGTAAACTGATTCGTACTGTGTAAGAACACCGACAACATCGATTCCACTGTTTGCACAGTTGCTGAGAGGGAAATCGATAATGTGGTATTTTCCACCGTATGAAACAGCCGGTTTTGCAACCTTTGTCGTGAGCTCGTGCAGACGGCTTCCTCTTCCACCGGCGAGAATCATAGCTAACATAGAATTCTGCCTCATATAATGTCCTCACTTTCATATAACTAATTAAATATATTATAGCTGTTTAAGGGAAGATTATCTACAAAAATGTTCAAAAAATACACATTTTTTTGCTAAAAAATTGTCCATTATTACTAAAAATTATTGGGAGCCCACATGCCATTGAAAAAGTAGTGTTTTCCGCTGTTTTTTGATACAATAGCACAGTGTGGGAAAATATGTCCGAAGCGGTTATTAACCTGCATTTTGAAACATGTAAGAGAAAAATTTTATTCAGACAGGAAGAGATATGCCAAAAAATTATTATGCCGTTAAAGTCGGAAAAACTCCGGGAATCTATAAAACATGGGATGAATGCAAGGCCATGGTGAGTGGCTTTCCGGGAGCAATCTATAAAGGATTTGCCACAATCGAGGAAGCAAATGCATTCATGGGGAATGAAGCAAATTCGACAAAGACAGAGACTGATGAATCGACAAAAGCATACGCCTATGTTGACGGCTCGTTCAATATTGCCACGGGAGTTTACGGTTACGGTGGATTTCTGGTTTATGACGGTGAGGAGCACATCATAACCGGAAACGGTAACGAGCCTGAGATGGCTTCAATGAGAAACGTTGCCGGGGAAGTTTTGGGTTCCACGAAAGCCATCGAAAAAGCCATCGAACTTGGAATAAAAGATTTGGATATCTACTACGATTACGAAGGAATAAAAATGTGGGCACTCGGTCAGTGGAAACGAAACAAAGAGGGAACAATACGTTACCATGAGTATTATCAGAGTGTGAAGGACAAGATAAACATCAGTTTTGTGAAAGTAAAAGGTCATTCCGGAGTAGCCGGAAACGAGAGAGCAGATGCTTTGGCAAAGCAGGCTGTGGGTATATAAAATGACTAAGGAAAAATTTCTTGAAATAAAAAAATACATGGAAGAACATAGCCTGCTCTTTAAGGTGATATGTCTGGTTGCAAAAGTCGTAACGACCTATGCCTTCGTTTCATATCCGTTATTGTTGGCAGCGCTGTTCGTGATGGGCATAAAAAACGGTGAACCTGTTCCGGTGGTTAAAACACTGTTTATTCCGGGAACGGCATTTGTTCTTTTGTCTTTTTACAGGATGTACAAGAACAGCCCAAGGCCTTATGAGGTCTGGGAAACTGAGCCGCTTATACGAAAGGAAACGAAGGGGAATTCGTTTCCGAGCAGACATGTTTTTTCCATTACGGTTATAGCCATGGCTTATCTGGAAAACTATAGGGTGCTTGGAGTGGCGCTTTTAGTTGGAGCTGTTTACCTTGCGGTGTTCAGGGTAATAACCGGAGTTCATTTTATAAAAGATGTGGTTGCGGGAGCGGCCATCGGAGTTCTTGCAGGGTTGGTTTTATTTTTGATTTGAGGGTTTGAGAGAAATGAGAAAGCTATCTAAATTAGCGAATATCTGTTTTGTAATACTGCTTGCAGCTTCTGCTTTGTATTATTTTTGGGGACAGTTTATTATACAAAATCCGGGATATTTGAAGTCCTGGGGAGGAAAATACGAAGGAACTTTTTATTGGGTAAACGACGAGGGGGTCGAGGAAGAATTTACCTTGCCTCATGAGGTGCCGGCGGATGAAGAGGCTAAAGCGGTCAGCATATACACCTTTTTGCCGGATTATCTCCCGGAGGATGCCTGCATTTTCGTTTACATGAGAAACAATATGCAGCTGTATCTGGATGACGAACTTGTGTTGGATTTCAGGGACGGAAGCAAGGTCGGTACCCTTGCAAAAGCAATTCTCATTCCGGTCAATCTTGATTCCGAAGACGCCGGAAAGAAATTTACGATAGTCAAACAGAAGACATATTCAAGTAATTCAAACAGAAACTTTTACCAGATGTATCTCGGAGACAGAATCGGTGTTATTGAAGAACTTGTTCGTGAGGAGGGCTTCCAGGTAATGTCGGGAATCTTCCTTGCTCTTCTTACGATGGTAGTTATGTTCGTCTGCCATGTCTGGGGAGAAATAAATAAAATCAGACTTCCGCTTTTCTATGGTTCATTGGGAATCTGTCTTTGTGCTATGTGGATTATCAGTGATTCGAGTCTTTACCAGTTTGTTTTTCAAAACTACTACATTGACGGAATAATAGGTTATATTCTTTCTCTTTTAGCACCTATCCCATTCATCATCTATATGGACATGGAACAAGAGTACAGACATAGGACACTATACTCGGCGTTGAAGGTGCTCTTCGTCGGGAAAGCCATTGTATTTACGGCGCTTCATTTTTTTACACGCAATTACAATTTCACAAGAACTCTGTATGTGAAGAACGTAATGCTTATGTTTGGAATAGCCATAATGGTGGCAATTCTGGTCGGAGAGTTAATCCGGGGATATATAAAAGAATACAGATTCCTTTCATACGGACTGTTTGGCTTTTTTGCGCTGAGTATTACAGAGCTTGTATCCATTAATATTGCTATGATGGAGGTCGATGGACTCTTTGTTATGGCTGGTCTGTACTGGCTTTTGTTTATGGCCATCATTCAGACCATAAAGGGAGTAGTTGAATTAAACAAAGAACATGAGCGCATCAGAGAGGAAAATCGTCTCAAATCGGGATTTTTGGCAAACATATCTCATGAGATAAGAACACCGTTAAGCAACATCATCGGAATGAACGAGATGATTTACAAAAAAACCAATGATCCGAGAATACAGGAATACTCGAGGGGAATCAGGACATCCGGTCACTTGCTTTTGGGACTTCTCACAGACATTTTGGATTTCACCAAAATCGAAGCAGGTAAAACCGAGATTCTGGAGCGCGAATATCAGCTCATGGGGTTGTTGAATGATATTTATACATCCTTTGTGGAGAGGGCAAAAGAAAAGGGGCTTGAGAGTGAGCTTATCGTGAATCCGAATTTGCCGGAAATGATCTTCGGAGACGATGGAAAGATAAGACAGATTCTCGTAAATCTTATCTCAAACGCTCTTAAATATACCGTGAACGGAAAGATAACCCTTTCTTTTGATATGGAAGAAACAGATAAAGAAAACTTTAATCTTATTCTATCCGTCAAAGACACCGGCCGGGGAATAAAAGAGGAAAACCTTGAAAAATTGTTTGAGTCCTTCGAGAGACTTGATTTGGAAAAGAACAGAAATATCGAGGGAACCGGGCTTGGCCTTAGCATTGTAAAAAATCTTGTAACAACCATGAACGGAAAGATAGAGGTCTCAAGTGTTTACGGAGAGGGTTCTGAGTTTAAGGTGACGTTCCCACAGAAAAGGGAGTCGGAGACAAGAATCGGCGACGCATGGAGAGAAGTGGCCGAGGGAAGATACATTGACGAGACCGAGACGGAGAATAACAGATTTATCGCTCCGGAAGCTAGGATTCTTTGCGTGGATGATACCCCGACAAACCTCTTCATAATAAAAGAATTTTTGGGAGAGTACGGCATAAAGGCAGAGACTGCCGACAGCGGACAGGCCGGAATAGAGATGACCAGGGAAAACAAATACGATCTCATTCTCATGGATCATATGATGCCGGAGCCTGACGGAGTGAAATGTCTGCATATCATAAAAGACGATGCGGAATTCGAAAGCAACGAAACTCCGATTGTAGTTCTCACCGCAAACGCAATAGCGGGAAATGGACTAAAGTATATGGCTGAGGGCTTTGACGGCTATCTCACAAAGCCTGTGAACCTGAACGATTTGGGAAACGTTCTAAGACAGTATCTTCCGGAGAATTATATCATCAGAAGAGATGATGAAACTCCGACCGGAGAAGAAAACAAAGAGTTCAGGAGTGCACTTGAAAAGGAAACAAGCATCAATACAAAAGTCTTGTATGACAGATTTCGTTTCGCAGAGGAAGGCATAAAAAATGTGCTGGTGGCAACGGTGGAGGAATCGACTGAGAAGGCCGTCAGGATGAGAGAAGCTTTAAAGAACGACAACCTGAAAGCCTATGCCTTGGATGCACATGCCATAAAAGGAGTGATGGCGACCATAGGAGAGAGCGGACTTTCCGAGAGAGCCAAGAAAATGGAGTTTGCTGCCAAGGAAGGAAATCTTGATTATGTCAAAGAAGAATCTGAGACCTTTATCCAAACTTATTTGGGTGAGATGGATAAAATCGGCAAAGTGCTAAAAGCCTTTGATTTTTTAAGTGAAAGCAGTATCATTGAAGAATGCGGTGAAAAGCCGGAGATTAGCAACAATGATCTCATAGAAAAACTTGATTTAATAATGCAAGCTCTCGCGGATTTTGATTCCGACACAGCGGTAGAAATTGCCGGAGAGTTGTTGAATTATAAATTGGAAGAAGAAACAAGAGCGCAAATTATCGGAATAAAAAAGAAATCATCGGATTTCCTTTATGATGAGGCTCTCAAGGAAGCACATACGGTTAGGGAGAAATGTTTTGAAGCACATATTAATAGTTGATGACAGCAAGGAAAACCTGGTCGCACTAAAGACGGAATTGAAGAAGGATTACAATGTTACTCCGGTGACTTCGGGTAAAAATGCCCTCAAGTTTTTGAAGACAAAGGAGACGGATCTTGTTCTTCTTGATATAGACATGCCGGAGATGAACGGTTACGAGGTACTTGATGAAATAAAGAAAAATCCACTTTGGCAGAAGATACCGATTATTTTTCTCACGGGCCTATCTGCTCCTGAGATAGAGGCTGAGTGTCTTGCGAGAGGTGCGGATGATTTCATAACAAAGCCTTACGAGCCAATCGTCATGAGACAGAGAATACAGCGCGTCTTGGAACTGTATGCCTTGAGATATCGCTTGGAGGAGAATCTTCAGGAAAAGAAAAACCAGATTGGAAAGATGACGCTTGGAACCATCATCACCATTGCAAACACCGTGGATGCAAAGGATAAATACACAGGCGGACATTCCATTAGAGTTGCAGAAGGCGCAAGAGCCATAGCAAGAGAGCTGGCATGGAGTGAGGAAGAGTGCCAGAATATATACAACATAGCGATGCTTCATGACATCGGTAAAATCGCAATACCGGACAGCGTTTTAAATAAGGCAGGCAGACTCAATGAACAGGAAGAAATTGTAATGAGACAACATGCCAACATCGGATATGAGATTTTGAAGGAAATCAACATCCTTGACCATGTTGAAGATGGAGCACATTACCATCACGAGAGATGGGACGGAAATGGTTATCCTGCAGGTCTTGCCGGTGAGGAGATACCTCTTGTGGCGCGTATCATCTGTATTTCGGACAGCTATGATGCAATGAACTCCGACAGAGTCTACAGAAAGAAATTCACCCACGAAAGAATCATCGAAAGATTCAAAGAGGGAGCCGGAACACAGTTTGACCCGAAACTTGCTGAATTGTTTGTAAAGATGCTTGAGAATGGATTCAGAATTGACTCCAAAGAGACGGCATTGGAGAGCATGGAGACTGTGGGTGGTGAAAGCCTCCTTTTGAATAAGATAGTAAATGAGTACACTGCGGACCTTCAGGTAATAGCAGAGACTGATTCGCTAACCGGACTTTTCAACAGAAACTATATGAAGAAAAAGGTTGACGGAATGCTCATCGAGAGTGAGAACGGTGTGTTCTTCATGATCGACGTGGACAATTTTAAGGGAGTAAACGATACCCATGGCCACATCGTCGGAGACCTCATTTTAAAGATGTTCTCAGAGGTTATTAAGAATGAGTTTAGAGGCGCAGATGTTCTCTGCCGAATCGGTGGTGACGAGTTCGCGGTTTTCCTTCCGGGAAATCCTGACAGAAGCATTATTGAGAAAAAAGCTCAGGGCATAATAGACGGTGTCGCAGCGAGACCGGAGATGGCTCATTACAATATAAAAAGCGGAGTTTCCATCGGAATTGCAACCTGTCCTGAGGATGGAAATGACTTCGAGTCGCTTTACAGCTGTGCCGACAAGGCGTTGTATTTCGTAAAGGGAAATGGAAAGAACAAATATCATTTCTACGGCAACGACAGGATGGCAAAGGCCAAGGGAAAAGTAAATGCCGATATGG
>JAILLZ010000181.1 GCA_024692885.1 Lachnospiraceae bacterium
CATATTTGCCGAAAGGTCAACCATGGTTTTTGATACGCCTGTAAGTTCAGCGCCTAATTCTTCATAAATATGCTGGAATACCGGCAAAACCTTTCCTATAAGAATAAACAAAATGATGAGCATGAGTACTGTCATTACCAAAGGATAGGTAACGGCATGTCTTATACTGCTTTTAATCGCAGATTCTCTTCTGTAATAGTTGGAAAGAGAATCCATAACGTACTCAAGTGTACCTGTCTGCTCTCCAAGGTTTATCATGTGAAGCATATAATCCGGGAACGCACCTGTTTCAGTCAGCGCCTCCGAAAATGTACTTCCTTCGTCAAGCTTCTCGCAGATAAGTTTAAATATTGCAGTGAGCTCGGCCGGAGAGTTTTCCGCAAGAATGGAAACACCCTCGTAAGTTGAAATACCTGCTTTTATAACAAGTGAAATCTGGTTACAGAATTCAGTAATCTCATCACTTGTAAGTGTTATGGAGTTTGTTGCGGTTGCCATGATGTATCCTCCTTAATAAACGTATTTCACACTGTAATCTGATGATTGTGTCACAAAATCCTTAGGCTTTTTACTGGTAGAGGCAAAAGTCGGATCCATGAGTTCCCAGTTGGCTCCGTTGAACTCGATAATGCCGTTAATCCATCCTGTTTCAGGAGTATGGATGCTTATCCATGCGTGGTAAACTTCACCGACATATCCTATTTCGAGTCTGGTAGGAATGCCCTGAATACGCAGGAGAGAAGCAGTGACGGCAGCGTAATCAAAACATATGCCTTTTTTCTCACTTAAGGTAGTGTCCACAACCGGCAGATAACCGCTTTGAACGGTTGCTGCCTTGTCGTAATCGTAAGTAAAATTGTTGATGATGTAGTTATAAACATTGGTAACGACTTCAAGATCGTCGTTTGCCGGATAAGCAAGCTCCTCAGAAAGCGATGAAACCTTGGAACTTGCGGTGTAGTTTACATACTGGTTTGGATAGAGATAGGCGCCGAACTCGTTTGAAATGTCTACCGAAAAATCTGTTGTGTAAGCGGTAGAGTACTGGTCGCCCTCTATATTTTCATATACCGTAACGTTGTAGCTTCCCGAACCCGATGTGAGAGGGAATACCTCATAGCTTCCGTGCAGGTTGTAGGTATAAGTGACTCCGTCGCTGCCCGTAAGCTGCATTTTGACTTTTTCGTTGGTGCCGGAGTACTGAACCATTATATAGCCTTCTGAAGCATTCGATTTATCGACAGAAACGGTTCCCTCGTCATTTCCCGAAACATCCGAGCCCGAAGCACTTGGCGTGAGAACGTTAGCGGTATTGTCCCTGCTT
Source organism: Lachnospiraceae bacterium (assembly GCA_024692885.1). GTDB lineage: Bacteria > Bacillota > Clostridia > Lachnospirales > Lachnospiraceae > JAILHT01. The sequence goes on from JAILLZ010000181.1 coordinate 1,325, forward strand.
CCTTTTGTATCTGATTCTGTTTTAGTGTCTGATTTTGAGTCCGATGCGGTGCTGTCCGATGACGTACTTGTCTTTGAGGACGATGCACCTATAGAACTTGAGGCGTCTGCAGAAGAGTCCCCGCAGCCACCGGAGATTAGTGCGCACATTAATAAAAATGCGACAAAATATGAAGTTATACTATGTCTCCCCTTATGCATAGCAAAAAACCTCCAAAAAATACATACCTATTATAAGACATTTGAAAAAAAAAATAAATATCGGATTTGCATTACATATCAGTGAAAATGTCTTTTTTTTTACTTTAAATGTTTTATATTTCGGTTGCATAAATTCTTGCATATATAAACATTTAATTGGTATAATCTACTGTAGAATGTTTAATGGGGGAAGTTTGAGATGCCGGATATGAAATTTAAAGTTCAAATGTTTGGCGGGTTTTCTATGACATACGGCGATGAGCCTATAACCTTTGAGAGAAATATCACCACAAAGACAAACCAGCTTCTGCAGATTCTGTTCTGCGCGGGAGATGATGGTATTTCAAGGGAGCAGCTCATCCAGAGACTCTTGGGAAAGGACAATGTGACCAATCCTTCTAACAGCCTTAGAATTACCGTTTTTAGATTGAGAAAGCTTTTTGAGGAAGTTTTGCCGGGAATGAATCCGGTTATTATCGACAACAGGACATATTATTGGAATCGCGATATAGACACCGATGTTGATATTCACAAGTTTAAGAGACTTATCGCTTTGGGCGACGAGTCATTGGAGGCCGGAAGACTTGATCTTGCGTGCGATAACTATGCTGAAGCCTGCAACCTTTACAAAGGGGAATTTATACCTCAGTTGTCAGGTGAGGAGTGGGCTATAGTTGAAAACATTGCCTACAAAAATGAGTATTTCAGAATATTGAAGAAGCTCAGCGAGCTTCTTATGAATAACGGCGAGTATGAGCGCCTTTATAAATATGTATCCATAGCGGCGTCACTGTATCCATATGAGAACTGGCAGGTTGAGCAGATGGATTGTCTCATGGCTTTAAACAGAAACGATGAGGCAATGAAAATCTACGAGCAGACATCCAAGCTTTTCTTCGGGGAGCTTGGTATCGCTCCTTCAGAAGCTCTCATGGACCGCTTCAGAAAGATGGGAACCCACATGATAAATTCTCCGGGTGCTATTTCTGATATCGCAGAGGGAATACAGGAGACCGAAGAGGAGAACGGAGCATACTTCTGCAGCTATCCAAGCTTTACGGAAAGCTACAGATTTATCAGAAGAATGATTGATCGAACCGGTCAGTCAGCATACATCATGCTTTGCACCATCACAGACAGCAAGGGAAATGCGATGCAGCAGGGCGACAAGCTTTCTGCCTTTTCTGAAGAGCTGATGGATGCTACAAAAAGATCACTTAGAAAAGGAGACCTGTTCACACAGTATTCTCCAAACCAGCTTTTGATCCTTTTGATGGAAATAACCAGAGAGGATTGCGATATTGTCGCAAAGAGAATAAAAGGCAACCTCAGCACACAGACCAAGAGAAACGGTGTGGCATTTGAGATATCCACCGTGGCAAACACAGAGGTTGACAAGGGAGAGATACATTTCAAAGAAAACAAATCCATATGGAAGTGATTACGGGAATGAACAGTAGAATGAAAAGGAAGGTATCAAACCGTGTGGTGATTTGTGTGGATGAAAAAAAGGATGCTGATATCAGAGGCAGACTTTTTAATCAGTACGAAGAGGAGCCCTATGTTTTTCAGAACAGCATGCAAATGTTGAAAAACATGGATGAGTTATATGACAAAATAAAATATCCACAGGCATCCGTGAGAATCAGGGAATTCAAAAACACGAAGAACGATGAAAAGCAGAAAAAGTGCGAGAAAGAAATGCTTTTCACATCGGTTGATATTTTAGAAAACAAAGGAAAAAAAGCGACGTTTGCGGTCGATGTCGTAACAAGGCAAAACGCGACATGGCAGGGCGTTATCTATTGGATGGAGGAAGATATTCTAAAGGAATTTGCCAGCTTTATGGATCTTCTTGCGTTAATAGATAATGCTACAGAATGAAAATAAACAAAAATGTAACGCTTTCTGAAACGGTTTGCATGATACAATAATTTCGAATAATTGTTGGCATTTACGTTCGGAGGAGTCGGAATGGATAAAGAAAAGGGCACATTTGTGGTTCACGTACTCGGTACAGAAAACGCAACATGGCAGGGAAATGTGCTGTGGGCTGATAGAGATGAGAGCACCAATTTCAGAAGTACTCTGGAACTCATAAAGTTAATTGATGGTGCTTTGGAGGATTCCGAAAAAAAATCTTGAATTCCTGTACAAGCTGTGATATATTATGTTTTGCTGTATTTAACAGATTCGGGAGGATTTATTCGTGGCAGTTTTAAAAGTAATATTAGGAATTATATTTATTATAGTATCAATTGTAATCACAGCTATCATTCTCATGCAGGAAGGTAAGTCTGCAGGACTTGGAGCTATTTCGGGAGCAGCCGATTCATATTGGGGCAAGAACAAAGGACGTTCAATGGAAGGAATCCTTGTAAAACTTACCAGAGTTCTTGTTATTGCTTTCATTGTTATAGCTGCAGTGCTCAACATGGGTATTTTTTCATAAGTAAGAATGAAGTTTCTTGGCTGTCGTTACTAAACGGCAGCTTTTTTTCGTTTATAATACGATTAACGCCTATTATGCTAAGACTGTGAAGCACATGGCACAGACAGGGATTTTATATGGAAAGAAATGAATTGGAAAACAGAAAAAAGAAAATATATGATTTCATCTGCGATTCTCTTTATGTTCCGATGAAAGTGAAAGAGATGGCCATGGTCCTTGATATTCCAAGGGAAAAGAGGGACGAGCTTGCAGAAGTCTTAGATGCATTGGTGGCAGACGGAAAGATTTCCGTTTCAAAGCGCGGAAAGTACGCTAAGGCTGAGGCTACTCTTTTAGAGGGAATATTCACATCAAATCTCAGAGGTTTTGGCTTTGTCACCGTAGATGATATGGACAGAGACATCTTCATTTCTGTGGAGGACTGCGGTTCAGCCATGCAGGACGACAGAGTTGTTATTCAGATTACAAAACCTGAGAGAAAGAACAAGAGAGCCGAGGGAAAGGTTGTAAAAATCCTCGAGAGAGGTATTCATACAATCATTGGAAGATACGAAGATAACGGTGGATTCGGCTTTGTTATTTCAGACAATCCAAAATTCACAAAGGATGTTTTTGTCAGCGGACCGAATTCGATGGATGCAAAAGCAAACCAGAAGGTAGTCTGTGACATCATTTCCTACGGTGATGAGAAGAAAAATCCGGAAGGAAAGATTACGGAAATCCTCGGTGACGAAGGTACTAAAGGAGTTGAGATACTCTCTATCATCAGAGCGTTTAACCTGCCTGAGGAATTCTCGCCTGAGGTTGAAAAAAACGCCGATAAGGTGGCAATAGATGTTCCTGAGGAAGAGATTGCCAGACGACTTGATCTCAGAGATACCATGATGGTCACAATAGACGGTGAGGATGCAAAGGATTTGGATGATGCCGTTTCACTCGAAATGAACGGTGATGAATATGTCCTTGGCGTTCATATAGCAGACGTGACTCACTATGTGAAAGAGGGCAGTCCTCTTGATTTGGAAGCAAAGAAGAGAGGAACAAGTGTATACCTGGTAGACAGGGTTATACCTATGCTTCCAAGGAAACTTTCAAACGGTATATGCTCACTTAATCATGATGAAAACAGGCTTGCTTTAAGCTGTATCATGAATATAGATAAAAACGGAAATGTTGTTGGACACAAAATAGCAGAGACCGT
>JAILLZ010000213.1 GCA_024692885.1 Lachnospiraceae bacterium
TTTATATTTCATTGTCCTACTTGGGGGTAGCATATCATTTTGGGGAAATGCCCTTTTTCTATGAGTTTCAAAATTAGAGCCGCAATGGACATTTACACTCAGGTTAAGTATAATAGTTCCAAAGGACTAGGCACACAAACAAATTGAAGCGGATGAGACAGAAGCTTGGGGGAAGTAAGTGCTATGAAAAAAGAGTGGGTCATTATTTTCAATGTACTAATCATGATAGCCATGTTGACCTTTGTGGTTCTTTATTCCAATTATGAGTACAAGGAGACAACAAAAAGGCAGATAGAGCATTTTGAAAATACTACGATTACTATGGAGCGCGTCACAGAGAACTATTTGGAGGGAGAACAGCATATCTGTGATGTGTGGGCACGCTATATAAACAGTAAAAAAATGACCATGGATGAGGCAATATCCTTTATTAGGGTTTCTCATGTACGGACGTATGTCTCTGCGCATATTGTGTATCTTGATACATTGTCCGGACTCTCTACAAGAGCAGGCCGGTTTAAATCTGATGATTACAATGTCTCATACGAGCGGTTGGATCTTCTGAATGATGTGAGCTGGATTTATGATATAGGCGAATCGATAAACATTTCGCGCCTATACAAATCCGGTAAACGGAGAGCAGTCTATAGCATTCTGCAATTTCATATCACTTTATGACTCGGAGAGCGATAATGCACGAGACGCCGTTTTGTTGCGTGTGATACCGAATTCAGAGCTGGAACAGAAATGGATTTTTCCACAGGAGGAGTTTGAAAATGCTGAACTGTCCATGATAGATGCTTCCGGCGATTATATTATCAGAGGACATTCTTTCAAAAATTCCGGTTTTATTGAGTTTTACAAATCCTACAATAAAATAGATACAACCTCAGCACAGGAACTTCTGGAAAAAGTTACTTCGTCAACCGGTTCCATTACAATGCTCAATTCCGTTGGGAACGAATGTATACTTGCGTACACTCCGGTAGAAACTACGGGGGGATGGACGTTACTGAGCCTTATGCCGATGAAGGATCTGAATTTAAATACACAAAACTGGATATTGATAGGCTTTGTTTCACTGGGACTTTTGATTTTGTTTGTATTTGATTTGGTGGTTATGCTGATATTTAATAATAAGTTGCAAGCAGCAGCCAGAGAAGCCGCATCAGCGAACAGAGCAAAGACAGATTTCCTTTCAACGATGTCTCATGACATCCGCACACCGATGAATGCAATTATCGGTCTTACGACAATAGCGGAAAAGAATCTTGAAGATAAGGAATCGACAAGAGATAATCTGAGAAAAATAACGCTTGCGAGCAATCATTTGCTTACGCTGATTAATGATATTTTGGATATTTCCAAGGTTGAGAGCGGAAAACTGACCTTAAGCCCGCAGACGTTCTCCATCGTAGAGACTGTGGAAAATCTTGTGAATTTGTCGCAACCGATGATAAAGGAAAAGAATATAGAATTCAGTTTCCGGACCGGCAAAATTGCGAAAGAATATCTATACGCAGACCAGCTTAGGCTAAATCAGATATACATAAACATACTTACAAATGCCATCAAATATACGGAACCGGGTGGAAGTGTCAGCGTAGACATGCGTGAGGAAGAAAGCGAAAAGCCTGGATGTGTAAGATTGACCTACAAAGTATCCGATACCGGAATCGGTATGACTCCGGAATTTATGGAAAATATGTATCAGCCATTCTCGCGCCAGACTGACAGCCGTGTAAACAGTATTCAGGGAACAGGACTTGGACTGGCAATAACAAAGCAGATGGTTGACCTTATGGGAGGAATCATCGATTGCCAGAGCGAGCAGGGGAAAGGAACAACATTTACCGTTGTGCTTGATATTCAAATTGCGGACAGACAGAGAGATGATATGATGCTCGATCCGATGGATGTCCTGATTGTAGATGACGATGAAATATTTCTGGAGAACGCGGTCGACATACTGCAGTCTCTTGGTGTGACAGCAGACTATGCAAGGAGCGGACTTGAAGCACTGGACATGGTCTCAAAACGACATAAAGAGAAAAAGGATTACGCTGCGGTGATTCTTGATTGGAAGATGCCGGATATTGACGGGGTCGAAACAATTCATAGAATTCGAAATGAAGTAAATGAGGACACTCCGATTTTGTTGATTTCAGCATATGATTGGTCAGATATTGAGGATGTTGCAAAGGAAACCGGAGCAAACGGATTTGTCAGCAAACCACTGTTCCGCTCAACGCTCTACGATAAGCTTAATGAGCTTCTCGGAACGGAGGCAAAATCTGTTGAACCTGAGAATGATTATTCCGATTTGCAGGGAGCAAATATTCTTATAGCGGAAGATAATGATATCAACTGGGAGATAATCTCCACCATGCTTGGCATGTTTGGAATCACAACGGAGCGAGCAAAAAACGGACGTATATGCGTGGAAATGATGAGTCAGGCAGAGGAAGGCAGCTATGATTTGATTTTTATGGATGTTCAGATGCCGGAGATGAATGGTCTCGATGCCACAAGAAACATAAGGGCACTTGATAATTCATGGGCATCCTCCATTCCTATCATTGCAATGACAGCCGATGCATTTTCGGAAAACGTTACGGAATGCCTTAATGCCGGCATGAACGGACATATAGCAAAACCTGTAGACATTAAGCTTGTAATCAAAGAAATTCGAAGAATAAGGGAGGAAAAAGAATCATGAAAAAGTTGTTCAGTATAATTCTGGTGGTTTCCAGTCTTTATCGCTGATGGCATGCGGTGTGAAAACGCAGGAAGAATCTGAGAGCGTATTCGAGCCGAGTTTAGACACAAGCGCAAGCTGCGATATAACCGTGGCTGGAAGCTATGATAACTTTGAGGCGTTGGAGGCCGAATTTGATAGGTTTAACGCCATGTATCCGAATGTAAAACTAAAATACGTAAAACTTGATGACTACAACAATACTTTGGGAACCGTGATCGAAGGAAATGACAGTCCAAACATTTTCTTTTCATACACATGGATGAGCGGAAACGAGAAGTACAGTCAGGTTTTGAGCCATATGGAGGACCTTTCGGATTCAGAACTTGGACTGAAGTTGGATTGTATCAGGCCGGGGCTTATAAACAGTGATGAAGACGGAAGCATTCTTATGGTTCCGGTTTTCTCCAGAACTTATGGAATGTTGGTAAACAACGATTTGTTTGAAAAGGAAGGTTTAAGCGTACCGACAACATGGTCAGAATTGATGGATGTGTGTGAAGCGTTTCGAACTAAAGGCTATGCAAGTCCTATGATGGGATACAGCCTGGATTCGTCCGCTTGTCTTATGAATGCAGTTGCATATCCGATGTTTGTGGCTACTCTTTCTGAAAACTCTGATGCACTTGCACTTGCAAATGAATTGGATCCGGCAGCAGGAGAATATATGCGTCCGGCGTTGGAAGCTGTTGAGAATCTTATTGCGAATGGCTGCGTTGACATCAATGAGTGCGACAAGATAGAGGACAATTATACGGAAGTAATCCTCAGATTTTTTGAAGGCGATGTGCCAATGATGATTTGTACCGCTGATACCGTTTCAGGAACAAGGAAGAGAGAAAGCCAGTCAGAGGCATTTACAAACTCTCCTTTCACTTATACATTTGCACCGATTCCTTTGACAGACGAGGGAGGATACTTCATAGACAGTCCATCGATTGAGTTTTCCGTAAACAAGGACTGTGATGACCTCGATATGACAAATGAGTTCATGAGGTTCTTGGTTACAAATGATGAATTAAATGAGATGGCTTCGGTGAAGCGTCTTGTGACATCTACATCGAATATGTCTTTTGATTCGGTTTATGCACCGTTCGGAGAGGTAGAATCTGATAGAGTCATTTCTCCGGAAGTGCTTGGAATTACAGATCCGCTCACGGTTCAGATTCGAATTGCAGCTTATAAAGTTGGAATAGGTGAAGTAACCGTAGATGAAGCCGTAGGAATGTACGGAAGCTTTGAATAACAAAAATGGGTTAGTTTCCTAACCCATTTTTTTATTATTTTCGTTGAAGCTCTCTATAGAAGAAGCTTTTACAAACTGTTCAAAAATACCGTCGTTTTTAATGTATACAACGTATTCATTTTCACCGGTAAGGTGAACTCTAACTTTTTCATCAGAAATCTTATCTACCGAAAGAATCCATTTTTCATCATGACATGTGAAGTCAAAAGTGATGGTATCAGATGATTCCGGAGAATCAAATGTAATTGAGCCGTGTGTTTTTTCAAGGATGGAATAGATTGATCCCCAGTTGCTGTTGTTGACTCTGACTGTTCCGTCAGGACCGTCGGCAACACATATTGATGACTCAGTGCAAAGAACAAACAAATCTGTTTTAAAATGTCGGAGTCTGTTTGATTCCATTGCAATGAAAATCAATAGTCCCACACTAACGACCACGAAGGCTACTATTAAGTAAACCCAAATCCATTTGTGAAGCTTTGTCCCGTTAATTCTAGCATTTTTCATAAGCTCTCTCCCGTATGTTGTTTTGTATGGTTGATAATTACCGTTAATAATTATACATGAAACATTATTGTTTACAACAAAGATTAATCAGATAAAATGGAAAAGAATGACAAAGTATTTGGAGGGTAAAAATGTTTCAACTTTTATTGGCAATAATCTATATTTCTTTTATAAGCCTTGGGCTTCCGGACTGTATGCTCGGAGCGGCGTGGCCGACAATGTATCCGCAGTTTGGGGTTCCGGTTTCATATGCGGGAATTCTTTCAATGATTATCGCGTTCGGAACTATAGTATCGAGTCTTCAGTCGGACAGGCTTACACTTAAACTCGGAACGGGAAAAGTCACCGCGCTGAGCGTAGGAATAACGGCCCTTGCGCTTCTCGGATTCTCTTTTACATCAAATTTTTATATCCTTTGCATCCTGGCAATTCCATACGGACTCGGAGCAGGAAGCGTAGATGCATCGCTAAACAATTATGTTGCACTCCATTATGCAAGCAGACACATGAGCTGGCTTCACTGCATGTGGGGCGTCGGAGCGGCCGTTGGACCGTATGTCATGGGATATGCTCTTTCGGGCGGAAAAGGCTGGAACGCAGGATATCTCTACATAGGAATTCTTCAGGTTTGCCTCACAGCAATTCTTTTTATCAGTCTTCCGTTGTGGAAAGACAGAAGCAAAGACGCACAGGTCGATTTGGGTGATGGTGCGACAGAAGAAAAAAGAACAAAAGCATTGTCTCTTAAAGAGGTGCTTAGCATTCGCGGAGCAAAAGAGATTATGATAGCTTTCTTTTGCTATTGTGCCATCGAGCAGACGGCTATGCTCTGGTCAGCCAGCTATTTTGTTATGAAAGAATCTGTCACACCGGAAAAAGCTGCTTCCCTAGCAGGATTGTTTGCAATAGGAATCACTTGCGGTAGGGCGGTATCCGGTTTCCTCACAATTCGCTTTTCAGATACAGCCATGATAAGAATGGGTATGGCAATAATTCTCTTGGGGATAGTGATTTTATTTCTGCCGTTTGGCATCATTGGTGCAACGGTTGGTCTGGTGTTGATAGGATTGGGATGCGCTCCCGTATATCCTTGTATCATACATTCCACACCGACACATTTTGGTGAGGATAAATCACAGGCCGTCATAGGTGTTCAGATGGCGAGTGCATATTGCGGAACACTGGCAATGCCTCCGCTTTTTGGAGTTATCGCCCAGAATATCTCGGTAGCGCTTCTTCCGGTATATCTTTTTATCATTTTGGCTGCGATGTTTGTTATGCATGAAAGACTGCTTAAAGTACATGCATAGACGTAAGAAAAATAGAATTATTCTATTTTTTGCTTAGTTATTTAATACTTATATTTTCGGATTGAGGGTATAATTGAAATGCTTCGTTTATAGGGAACGAAGTTTGTAAAGTGAGTATTATGGAGGTAAAAAATGAAGAAGTACAGAAAGCGCGTATTCGTTGGACAGCTTACCAATGAAGTGACCGAGAGAGAGACAAAGCACAGAGCAATTGCAAGAAAAGCAGCAGCTGAAGGATTTGTTCTTCTCAAAAATGATGGGGTGCTTCCTTATGCAAAGGGAAGTAAAGTCGGACTTTACGGAGCAGGTTCCGTTAAAACCATAAAAGGTGGAACAGGTTCAGGAGACGTAAACGAGAGAGATTGCGTAAATGTTTTACAGGGTCTTCTCAATGCGGGATATGACGTAACCAGCAAAGCATGGTGCGAGAGTTTTGAAAAGCAGTATGACGCAAAGAGAGAAGCATGGAGAGATATCATTTGGAAAGAGACTGACGAAGGAAAGCATTTCTTCGAGGCATTCAGCTCACATGCATTCAAAGCTCCTGCAGGAGATCCGCTTGATGTTGAGGCAGCAAAAAATGACGGGGCAGACCTCGGAATTTTCGTGCTCAGCAGAGTAGCAGGAGAGGGCGCAGACAGAAAGCCTGAAAAGGGTGATTATTATATAACAGATGAAGAACTTGCAATCTTAAAGCAGGTTTCAGAAAGCTATAAAGATGTTCTTCTTGTAGTAAACTCTGGCGGACTTGTAGATCTCGGATTTGTTGATGAAATCAAAAACATCAATGCTATCATCCAGTTTGTACAGGCAGGACAGGAAGGTGGAAACGCACTTGCAGATGTTATTTCCGGTGATGTAACACCATCCGGAAAAATGACAGATACATGGCCAAATAAGTACGAAGATTATCCAAGTGCTAAGACATTCAGCCATATGAACGGAGACCTCACAAAAGAGGAATACCTTGACGGAATCTATGTTGGATATCGTTACTTCGATACCTTCGATGTTCCTGTAAAATATGCATTCGGATTTGGTCTTTCTTATACAGACTTTGCAATAACAGCAAAGGGAATAAGCGTTTCAGGAAAAGGAACAAAGAATCCTACAGTTACAGTTGAAGTAGAAGTAAAGAATACCGGAGCAAAATTCTCAGGAAAAGAAGTAGTTCAGATATACGCATCAGCTCCTCAGAAGAAGCTTGCAAAAGAGTTCAGAAGACTCACAGCATTTGCAAAGACAAAGACACTTGCACCTGGTGAAGCTCAGACACTCAAGGTAACATTCCCTGTTTACGGACTTGCATCATTCGATGAGAGCAGAGCAAGCTATGTACTTGAAGGCGGCGAGTATGTAATCTGGGTTGGAAACTCACTTTGCTCAGCAGAGGTAGTAGGAAGTGTTGCACTTGATGCAGACGCTACAATGGTTGAGCTTGAGCACATCTGTGAGAGAAAACAGCCACTCACCGAGATTGCTCCTGATGCAGCTAAAGTAAATGCAAAATATGACGATGCGGTAAAGAAGGCAGCAGGAAAGCTTACAGCTTCAATCAATGCTTCAGATATCGTAAAAGAAACAGTTAAATATCAGACACTTACAGATGAACTTCCTGGAGAAGCAGGTGAGATAGTAAATAAGATGTCACTTGACCAGCTTATTGCACTCTCAACAGGAGAGCCATCTATGGGTCAGGGAAGTGTAGTCGGCGCAGCAGGACAGACAGTACCTGGAGCAGCTGCAGAGACAACACTCGCAGCAGAAGATCTCGGGGTTGCAAGCATCGTTCTTTCAGACGGACCTGCAGGTCTTAGACTTAACAGAAAATACAATGTAAAAGACGAAAAAGTTGTAAGACAGGATTTCATGGATTCACTCGAGGGCGGCTTCTTCTCAAGAACAAAGGAAGCTGACGGAGACAGAACTTACTATCAGTATTGTACAGCTATTCCTGTAGGAACACTTCTTGCACAGACATTCAATGCTGAACTTATAAAAGAAGTTGGAGAGATGATTGGTCAGGAGATGAATCTTTTCGAGACTACACTCTGGCTCGCACCTGGAATGAACATTCACAGAAATCCACTTTGCGGAAGAAACTTTGAGTATTATTCAGAGGATCCTGTTGTATCCGGAATTATTGCAGCGGCAATGACTATCGGTGTTCAGAGAGTAGGTGGATGCGGAACCACAATCAAGCATTACGCAACAAACAACTCTGAGGACAACAGAATGGGAGTTGACTCAATCATCAACGAGAGAGCACTTCGTGAAATCTACCTCAAGGGATTTGAGATTTGTATCAAGGATTCACAGCCAATGTCTATCATGACATCATACAACCAGATCAACGGTGTTCATGCCGCTAACTGCTATGACACATGTACAAAGGCTGCAAGAGATGAGTGGGGATTCGCCGGAGCAATCATGACAGACTGGGGAACAACAAATCACTCAACAGCAGGTGTTTCAACAGCTTCAGGATGCTTAAAGGCAGGAAACGACATGACAATGCCTGGAACACCAAGCGATCATGAGGACATCAGAAAGGCTCTTGATGACGGAACACTTGATATCAGAGAAATGAAGAGATGCGTACGCAACACAGTAAACATCATCCTTCAGTCAAATCAGTATGAGAATCCTGACAGCTATCTTGATCAGTTCGAAGGACTCGACAGCTACATTACAGTAGAATAATTATGTTGCCATAACATAACATATAAAATGACCTGTGAAATTATTTCACGGGTCATTTTGTTTTCGTTATCACAGACAGTCGTCAAATATAAATAAATTCGTATTCTCCTTGTTGTCGTTATGATATAACTGCCGCGGCCGGCAGTTATCACAGGTGGTCGCCAAATACAAATAAATTTGTATTTTACTCGTCACCACTGTGGTATAATGACATAAGTTAAGTGCGGATTATAAAGGAGATTAGGAGTTATGAAAAAGTTTTGGAGAGCATTAGTGACAGTCTGTCTGACTGCCCTTATTGTCACGGGTGTCGTTCCGGAACCCGCAGCATTTGCCATAGCCTCACTTCAGGGCCAAAATCCATATGTCACGATAAGCGAGAGTGATACGGTTTATGCCGCTTCAACAAAGACCATTACGGTTAAGAAGTCGGACAGTGCCACAGCAAAAAAGATTCATAAGGCAATCAAGGACGGAAAACCGCTCACTTTGAAGGTCAAAGGAAATTCAAAAAAATCTGAGAAGCTTGTCGTAAAACTTCAGGAAAAGATAAAGAAGGTAAACGGACAGGGCGTTATTTTCCAGTATAGAAAGAAAAATGAAAACGGAAAATACACCATATATGAGATAAGCAAGGATAACGCAAAACTATACATGTACGCAGTGAAGTTTGTGGATAAGCTTTACAAATCGGAGAGAGAAAGTATTACAAAAGCGATGTCGCCGGAAGTTTTGGCAGCATATCAGAGTGATGTGGCGCTCTACCCGGATGATGAAACCAGAAAGCTTCATATATATTATGAGTATCTGATGAAGTACATCGAGAAGAATTGCTACAGCATTTACTGTAATCATACACATGATTCTTGGCTCTGGGGAGTTGACGTGTATGTTAAAGGGTTGGAACCTTATACCATCAGCATTACAGATTATGTTGGCGGAAGCATGTTAAACTCATGTGCCAAATTCTATAATGATTACGCCGCAGCTATAAAAGAAACAGGAACAGACTCGAATGGAGATAAGTATTTAGTTTTAAAAACCTATTCGGAGTTTTTTGCAGATAGTAATAATAAGAACACGGCTCTAAATAGTGGTCTGTTTAAGTGGTATTATTCGGGTGACCACGGAGCATCTTCAGGAAAAAGCTATGCTGAGGGATACCTGGGAGTATATGAGTCAAGCGCTCTCATGAAGGTTGTTAATGCTCCAAAATTTTCAGATCTCAGTGACGCCATGAAGATATGGGCCATAGGAGAGAGCAGTTATTTCGACTGCCACTTTGATAAAAACGGATATTGGATGGAGTATGACTCATGCAAAAGAAATTACTCCGATGGCTCAAAGGGAATGAAAAACCTGTATACCAATAAAGCCTACGGAGTATGTGCAACTTTTGCATGTTATGAGGTTCTTCTGTTTAAACAGCTCGGTATAACCGCCTACTACAATTCTGCATGGGAGCTCAACCATGCATGGTCGGTTGTAAAAGTAAAGAACAGTGTCGGAAAGACCATGTGGATTCCTTTTGATTACGGTGTGGGACCATCAAGTATTGGAGACCGCCTAAATACATCTGAAAACGGAGTGTATAAAGTATACCTCGCAGGAATAAAGGGAGCACCAAAGAAGAAAAACTTTAAGGACAGCGATTTTAATTAGCGAGAAGGTAATACAGTAGGGGGAAGGTTATGAAAAGTGTAAAAAAGCTGGTGGCGGTATTCTTGATTGCAACCCTTGCGTTGACAACGCCGGTTACTTCAGCATCATTTGTTAAAGAAGGCATTGAGGCGGAAGCTGTCTACGCGGCAACCAAGAGAATTACGGTGAAGAAAGCGGACAATGCCACAGCAAAAAAGATTCACAAAGTCATAAATACCGGAAAGGCCCTCACTCTGAAGGTGAAGGGAAACGCTTCTAAATCCGAAAAGCTTGTAAAAAACCTTCAGGAAAAAATAAAGAAGGTAAACGGACAGGGCGTCGTATTCCAGTATAAAAAGAAAAAAACAAGTGGGAAATATACCATTTACGAGATAAGTAAAGAAAATGCAAAGCTTTACATGTATGCGGTAAAGTTTGTGGACAAGCTTTACACTGTGACCAGAGAGACTATTTCAAAAGCGGTATCTCCGGAGCTTTTGGCGGCATATCAGAATGACATAAATCTCTATCCGGATGACGAAACCAGAAAACTTCATATTTATTATGAGTATATGGTGAAGTATGTGGATTATAACTGTTCCGCAATACACGCTGAGCTCTCAGGAGAAGCATTCAACTGGCGCAGCAATGTATACACCAAAGGTATGCCCTCATCTACCATAAGCGTTTTGAACTATATAACTATAGAAGATGTGAGCGCAGCGGCACAGTTATCATATGATTATGAGCCGATTGTAAAGGAAACCGGAAAAGATGCAAATGGTGATAAATATGTTACTGTAAAAACTTTTGATGAGTTTTATTCGGACAGTGAAAATAAAAAAACTGCTTTAAACAGCAGATTGCTTAAGCTGGGATACGCTAAAAACGGAAATACGCCAATTAAAAGCTATTCTGAAGGATATCTTAGTGTCTATGAACCAAGCGCTCTCATTAAGCTGATGTCCACACCGAAGTTTTCTGACTTGAGTGATGCAATGAAGATATGGGCGGTAGATGCCAGCGAATACTTTAGCTGCAAATATGACAAAAACGGATATTGGATGCAATATGACAGCTTTAAAAAGAATTATTCCGATGGCTCAAAAGGAATGAAGAATCTATATAAAAACAATGCCTATGGTGTATGTGCTAGTTTTGTGGGGTATGAGATACTTCTCTTTAAGCAGCTTGGAATAACATGTTTCTCCAACAGTGATTGGGAACTAAATCATGCATGGTCGGTTGTAAAAGTAAAAAACAGCAAGGGAAAGACTATGTGGGTTCCTTTCGATTATGGTGTTGGACCTTCAAGTATTGCAAATCGTTTAGAGACAACGGAAAACGGAGTATATAAAGTGTATCTTGCAGGAATTAAGGGCGCACCTAAGAAGAGAAACTACAAAGACAGCGACTTTAATTAGTTCCCAAGGAGAGTACGAATTGTCTCAGGTGTATAGGTAACATTTTTGACTCCTGAGACTTCTATTTGATAGAGGGCGTTTGCTGCAATGTGCTCTGCAGCTTGCTCCAAATCTCTGATTCCTGAAGTGTTTTTATAATGGTCTATAATTACGTACAAAGCTTCCGGAGTGATAACGCATTCGTTCTTGTTAAGAGACATTCTCTTTAACACCTTTGGCATTGCAAAATCGGAGAAGATGATTTTTTTCTCCTCAGGTGTATAATCCGGTAATTCAATAACAGCAAAGCGGGATAGAATAGGAGCACTTATCTCGCTTTTTTCATTTGCAGTGGCTATCGGATAAACACCACTTGTAGGAATCATGCACTCCATGTAATTGTCAGTGAAGCCCAGATTATCCAAAAGAGTGAGAAGAACATCGGCAGGGTTGCCGTTGCCCTTTCCGGCAGAGGCTTTATCAAGTTCATTAATTATAAAGACAAGATTTGATTCACCTGCCATAGAAAAAGCTTCCATTATAATACCGGGCTTTGCATTTGAGTAAATTCTCGAACTTCCTGTAAGCTGTTCCGAATCGCTTATGGAACTCATATCGAGAGTTGTCCATGGAAGTTTCAAGATTCTTGCAACTGCATAGGCAATCTGGGATTTACCGGTTCCTGCAGGACCTATGAGAAGGATGCCGTAAGCAGGAAGGGTGTGTGTTCTGTTTATCTGGATTATCGTCTCCATTATTCTCTGCTTTACGGTTTCCATTCCGTAGAGTTCCTCGTCAAGGATTCGTCTTGCTTCGACAGGATCTATGGATTCAAAATAATTATTTTTCCATCTTATGTTCATCATAATGGAAAGTGCACGTTGAGCGTGGCGTCTTTCCTCCTGAGTGACTTCGTTTGAATTTGCCACAGCCAGGTTCCTTTTCGCCCAAAGGCGGATATTCTCAGGAAGTGTCGCTCCAGCACAAGTCATAAAATCGGTTATGCTCTGAATACTTGTGAGCTTCATGTCATCGCCCATAGTATCATCGTCGACCTCGACTGCGTTCTTGGATGGCGCATCCGATGATAACAGTCTTTCTATCATAAACTGAAGAAAGCCATCCTCCGCAGAGAGCTTTGCACCGGCACCGATACTTGTCTCTCTTATTTTATATACACAAAAGCCGTCAGCCATATTTTCACCGGAAAGTCTGACCTTGATATGGTTTTCACCTAGCCAGGTTAAGAGGCTTTCAAATCTTGCATCGAGCTTTAAAATATCGGATGACTTTACGCCGTTTTCATCGTCAAACTCAAAAGCCGTTCTTTTCACGGGATTTGTAAACATTCCTACAGAATGATGAGGCCATTCTTTTTCAGTGTTTGAAAGAATCAGAATGGGCTTATCTTTTGTAGGAACGGACTCATTTGTAAAAATAAGTTCGTATGTGCAGATGCTATTTTCTTTTTTCGGTGAATTGTTGAAATCAAAAACCGGCATGGGGCCTCCTGTATGTTTAAAACAATGTGCTGCATTGATAGAATAAGGCGGTTTTTACAGTGAATAAAAACTCATACTTAGTGAATAGTTTAACTCATTTTAGAAATTGAATAAAGATGTATTTAAATGCTAGGCATAAGGTACTAAGTAGTGCTATAATATAACCTGGACTTATGCTATTATTCGAAATTATTATAAATATGAACCAAATCTGTGAGAACAGATAAGGTATTTAATTAATGGGATGAAATATGGGAAGAAGAGTAATTCTTGAAAAGTACAACTACAAAAAAAGGGACTGGCTGCATGATTCGATAAAGTTCATTATTTTGTTCTTTGCTCTATTCATAGTATTCCGTTTTGTAATCGGCGTATCTTTTGTCAGCGGAGATTCCATGGAGCCGAATCTTCATGACGGAGAGTGCGTAATATATCTAAGGCTTGCAAACCATTACGAGCCGGGAGATGTAGTTTCGATGTGGGTTCCATCCGGCGAATACTATGTAAAACGAGTCGTGGCAGTCGGCGGAGACGTGGTTGATATCGATGACAGAAAAGTTTACGTAAACGGTGAGGAACTTGAGGAAGACTACGCAATCGGAGAAACGGAGCGACAGCTCAAAGCCGTAATTTTCCCGTATCAGGTGAGAGAGAACAATATTTTTGCGTTGGGAGACAACCGAGAGGTCTCAATGGATTCACGAACCTTCGGTGAAATAAATAAGGTTCAGATCAGAGGAAAGATAATCCTTAAAATAGGAAAGTGGTATATAAACAGGGTTTAATAATGTTGATTTGCAAATACCGGAGGGGGATATATGAAGAAGTTTGATAAGATTAAGACACTTCAGTTGCTTATTTACGTT
Organism: Lachnospiraceae bacterium; assembly: GCA_024692885.1. Taxonomy (GTDB): domain Bacteria; phylum Bacillota; class Clostridia; order Lachnospirales; family Lachnospiraceae; genus JAILHT01. Next base: position 13,937 of record JAILLZ010000213.1, read on the forward strand.
GCTATCACAGCCTATATGCTGTTCAATATATTTACGAATGATGAGTTGTATCATGCCATAGCGGAGAACGAGTTCATGCGTTTCCTATGTCTGTTAATCTGGGTGGTACTGGGATTGTCGTTCGCGTTTATGTTCTTTGATTTCAGTTCTTACACCAATTTAAAACGAGAATACAGTGAGCTCGATCTGGCGGTTTTCTCGGATCCTATGACAGGTATCGCAAACAGATACAGCTGTGATGCCTTTATTGAGCAGTATCTTGACAAGCCGCTCCCTAGGGATGTCGGCTGTATAACTCTGGATATGACAAACATCACGGAGATAAATAAGAAATACGGTCACACGGGCGGAAACGACGCCATAAAAGAATTCTCGGCAATCCTTCAAAAAGTATCGCTCGGAACATGCTTTGTCGGAAGAAACGGCGGAAACAAATTCTTAGCAATTTTCCAGGAGTGTTCCGAAGAGAAGATGAATGAATTCTTAAAGGAATTTGACCGCGAACTTAAAATAAGAAACGAAAAATCAGAAACAGGAGAGATTGAGTACCAGTACGGAAAAGCTTTTGATGAAGGCGGTAAAGTAAAAAATATCAATGAGCTTATAGCACTTTCAGATCGCAGATCCATGGAGGCTTAAAATTGGCAAATCTAGATTATAAATATCTTGCCGAGCTTGTGAAAAAAGCACAGCAAGGTAGCAGTAATGCCTTTGCGGAGCTCTATGCTGCGACATATCAAAAGCAGTTCAGGTATTCATATAAATACTTGCAGGACGAATTCCTTGCGCAGGATGCGTTGCAGGAGACCTTCGTTACGGCATTAAAAAGCATTGGAACGTTGCAGAATCCGGAGTTGTTTGTGGCCTGGTTAAACCAGATAAACTTCAGGATTTGCTACGACATGAAGAAAAAACAGAAAAACGAAGTGATGGATGAGGATACATCGAAATACTACTATGAAACCATGGAGAGCAGCGAAAGGGTAGACGACGAAATCATAAAAGTAGATTCGAAGAACTACATTCTCAATCAGGTAATGACACTTCCACTTACTGAATCTCAGGTTATCCTTATGAGATACTATCAGAGACTGACATTGGATGAGATAGGACAAAACCTGGATATTAGCAGAAGTACGGTAAAACGTTATTTGAAAGCCGGCAGGATGCATCTTGATAAACTCCTGCAGGATATGCAGTAAGGAGGTGGGGATATGACATCATTTTTTGAGAACAACAAGAATGTACCGAGTCTTGATTCCGAGCATGCCGACAAAATGCTGGGATACATATTTGAAGAGGCAGATGTAGAACCCAACACCATCCCTATGAGTGAATTGGAGGCATACAGCAACTATCGAATGGAGAAGTTTACTCTTCAGAGGATAATTCTCATCATAGCGCTTGCTGTATTTATAGCACTTCCAATGCTTTTTGTTCTACCACAGTTTACCGTTACCACAAAAAATGACACAGTTCGTGGACTGCCGGAATACACGATAAACATCAGCACCCGCCTCAAGGTGAGTAGCGTTACGGCTGTTATTGGAGGAGAATCACTTCCGGTTTATGAGGTAGATTCCAATAAATATACGGTGGAACCGATTTTCAACGGAACAATGACTGTCACTGTGGAATTGTTTAACGGACAGAAAGCAGAGAGGCAGGTCGGAGTAAGTACCGTCGACAGTGTTGCACCGCAGGTTTTGGGAAGTGAGATAGAAGGCAAAAACATAAAAGTCTTTCTGAAGGATAAAGGAATAGGTGTTGATTACGATAACGTATACGCCATTCGTAACGAGGAAAGAATAGAACCTGCGGAGACAAATTCAAGGGAAGGTTTTGCTCTTTTCGAAGGAATGCAAGCCGGAGATGTAATTTATGCAAAAGATTATCTTGAAAACACGCTTGTAATCAGGGTTTCGAGCCAATAATGAAAAATATTTGAAAAAAGTTTAAAAAAAATGGTCCATTTGGCCTATAAAATCTGTCTTTATTTATATAGGGTAGATTACGTGTATTTTAAGTAGAGGAGAATGCATATGAAAGCTAAATGGAAAAAATCATTGGCGTTCATTCTAGCTATATCATTAGTTCTCTCAAGTGGTGTGTTCTATTCGGATCGATATCTGAAAGCCACGGACGGAGAGACCGATGTAGTGGAAGAGACCGTAGACGCCAACATTGAAACCACGGTTGAGGAAAACGGAGAAGCCTCGGCAGAACTTTCAATTGCTGAAGCGGCTGAAGAGCAGCCGGCAGGTGAAGTCGAGGAAGTAGCAGAGACACCTGCAGAGGAGCCTGCAGCAGAGGCACCTGCGGAGGAGCCTGCAGCAGAGGCACCTGCAGAGGAGCCTGCAGCAGAATCACCTGCAGAGGAGCCTGCAGCAGAGGCACCTGCGGAGGAGCCTGCAGCAGAGACACCTGCAGAAGAAGCAGTAGCAGAGACACCTGCAGCAGAGGAGCCGGTGACAGCAGAGGCTGAGGCAAAAGCAGATGACGCTACAGCAGAAACTCCGGCAGAAGAAACAACAGTTTCCGAAGAGACTGCAGAGACGGTAGAGGCAGAGACTGAGGAAGCTACAGAAGAAGAAACAGAGACAGAAGAAGACGAGGATATGCCTGCAGCAACAGTTACTGTTAAAGCTGATGATGGCGTAGAAATAACTGTGTCTGCACCTGAAGGCGCACTTCCTAAGGGCTTTACAGTTAAGGCAGTTGCTGTTAATCCTGCGGCTCTCGAGTCAGCAATCGTTAGTCAGCTGGAGGCAGCCGGCATAGATCTTTTAAGCTTTGTTGCATATGATGTAACCATATATGACAAGAAAGGCAAAGAGATTCAGCCTGACGATTCTGTAGTAGTAACTATAGGAAATGCTCCAACAGAGGGCGATTACCAGGCAACATTCCATATTGATGATGCCGGAAATATAGATAACATCAGCGAAACTACAGGTGGAGATGCAACTATAACAACAGATCATTTCTCTATCGTAGGAGCTTTATCTGGAGCAAAGTCATCTACAGATCCGGCTATTACCGGACCAACTGAAGTTAATGTTGGAGAGACTATACAGCTTTCTGTAGTAAATGTAAAAGATTCGTGGAAATACTACAGTAATCCATGGGAGTCAAGCAAGACTAGTATAGCTAAAGTCGATAAGAATGGCGTGGTTACAGGCGTTAAAGAAGGTACTGTGACCATTTATTACACATATAGGACTGGTATTACTTCATTTTCTGATGAAACAATTCCATATACGGTAACAGTAAAAGACACTAAAGTTACAATAACCGGAGCAGACAGTGTTGTTGCCGGAAAGACAATAACGCTTTCGGCGGACGTTCCCGGTGGTACATGGAGCGTTGATAGTGGTAGCCAATATGCATCAGTTGATTCTCAGACAGGAGTTGTTACGGGAATCAAGGCAGGAAATGCCAGAATTAAATACACTGTAAAAGTAAACAACAAGAACTACACAGCTACTCATGCGGTAAAGGTAAATGCTTTTAACGTAACCATTTCCGGTGATAAGTCAGTTGACGTTGGTAATACTATAGAGCTTACAGCCGATGAAAAGGGCGGTACATGGTCTGTTCAGTCAGGTGCAGATAAAGCATCTGTAGACGAAGAGTCGGGAATAGTTACCGGTCTTAAAGAAGGTAGCGCAACCATAAAGTACGCTGTTGAGTTAAACGGAGTTACTTTTACTGCAACATATGACATAACAGTTACCAAAGCAAGAACAATAGTATTCAAGTATTACAAGGGAAACCCTAACGATAGCGTTGCGGTTTCTGATATGAATGCTGTTAAGTTCTGTGTACTTCTCGTAGATGAGGATGGTACCCAGACATACTATAACGGCGA
>JAILLZ010000221.1 GCA_024692885.1 Lachnospiraceae bacterium
TAAACACTCCATTAAATTCACATCATGATATTTTTCCATCAGGACATTTGTTTATATTTTCATCACAATTCGAACACAATTACCCCTTATTGTATTAAATGTATTAGTTATCAAATAGCTAATATAATTTTTCATAACTCATGCACTCCGATCCGCACAATCGGAGTGCACTCCCCGAAAACAACGGAGCTTAGTAACGCAATCGCGGTACAAGCTCCTTTTTATTATCTGAACTGATTTAAAACTTCATTATACTCGTATCCCACAGCTTTAAGCTTTCCTTCAAGCTCGGCCATGTCTGTCCCGGTATCCTCACAAAAAGCGTCAAGTGTAGGATAGTAATCCCTGAGCTGGGTATTTATGTAGCTCAGCAATATAATCGGATCTTTAGGCATCATTATCCCTCCATCTTCCTTCCAAGTAAAAATGTAACAAAATAAATCGCCGAAGCAACTATAACTATCATCGGTCCGGTGGCAACGTTGGTGAAATAGGAAACAAAGAGTCCAACGAGTCCCGAGAACACTGAGAATATCAAGGCAAAAAGATGATAATCCCTGACGTTAACCGAAATGTTCTTTGCTGCAGCTGCAGGCAGTATCAAAAGCGCGTTTATGAGAAGTATTCCCACCCATTTTATGGAAAGCGTAACTATGCAAGCCACAAGCACCGCAAATATGTTTTCGATGACCGTAACCGGTATTCCCTTGCTCTTTGCGAGGGTTCTGCTGATTCCTGCTGCCTCCATGAAATTGTACGCAAAAATCCAGAACACCAGAGTCACGGCAAATATAACCACAAGATATAAGATTTCTTTTGTTGTGATACTTAGGATATCTCCAACAAGAAGGCTTGAGTATTTACTGAAATTTCCGCCCTTTGAAAGGATGGAAAGACCTATGGCCGTGCTGCATGAGGCAAATACGGAAATAATCGTGTCTGTGGATGATGCCATCTTCCCTGAAATGTAATTCAAAAGAAGGGCAAATACTATTGCAAACAAAATCATGGAAATATCCGTGTCTTCCACGCCGCATACAAGTCCCACTGCTATTCCGGTGAGTGCCGAATGTCCCAACGCATCAGAGAAAAATGCCATTTTTCTAGTGACAATCATTGTTCCAAGAAGTGCAAACAAAGGTGTGATGATAAGGATTGCCAGCACTACATTTTTCATGAAATCATATTGAAAAAATTCGCTTAACATCCAATCACCTGACCTTTAAAAATACTTCTTCAAATTCTTTGCTCTCGAAAACCTCTTTTGGATTTCCCTCTTTTAATACGGTTTTGTCCAAAAGAATAACCTTGTCGGCCCTCTCTTTCACCATGTCAAGATCGTGGGAAATAAGAATGACCGAAAGATCGTAGTTCTTTTTCAAATCGTCAATTATATCGTAGAAAAGATCCATTCCTATCTGATCTATTCCGGAAACAGGCTCATCCAAAAGTAGGAGATTTGGCTCGTCATAGATGGCCATGGCAAGAAGAACCCTCTGGAGCTGGCCTCCCGAGAGATTGCACACCTGCTTGTCGATAAGGTCTCCCGCTTCAAAAACATCGAGAGTTTCCTTAAACTTTGCCTCAAGTTTTTTGCTTTTATAAAGAAATGCAGGTGTTTTGCTACAACAGCTTGCCATGAGATCGTACACTGACACCGGTGTATTTTTCTCGAGATTCAATTTCTGCGGTACATAGCCTATTTTAAGCTTCTGTATTTTTCCGTTTTCTCTGTCCTTGAACTCGATGGTTCCGGTGTGATTCACGTCTCCCAGCAGGGCTCTGACAAAAGTCGATTTTCCTGCACCGTTTTTTCCGATTATTACGTTTAGACTTCCGCAATGTATATGGAGGTTTACGTGCTCGAGCACCACCTGGTCGCCAAAAGCCACACCAAGGTCTTTTACCTTTATACAATGCAAACCGCATGGGTTTATTATTTTTCTAAGCATGTTTTTGTCTCACTTATTTTAAAAGAGTTGCTACATTTTCAAGATTTTGTCTCATTGCTTCAATGTAACTATTTTTTTCATATTCTCCTCTGACGCATGGGTTTATTGTGCAAACTGCAACTCCGGTTTCACCTGAAACCGTTTCTGCAAGTTCCGCTCCATAAAGTTCGTCCGTAAGTACCATGGATGCGTTGCCGTCATTCACGGCAGACATTGTATCAGCAACCTCACCGGCACTTATCTGTCTCTCCTCATCGAGATCCATGGTGTAAACAACTTCTATGCCAAGCATGTCTGCAAAGTATTCAAACGATTCCTGCAAAAGCGCTGCTGAAACACCGCCCTTGCTTTCTATCTGCGTTTTCAACTCGTCACGCTCGGTCTTTAATTCTTCAAGCGATTCTATATATTCTGAGGCGTTTTTCTCATAGAGGGCTGCATTGTCTTTGTCGATGTCTGACATTATATCCCTTATGTTTTCAACTTCTTTGAGATAATTGTCTATGTCCATCCAAACATGGGCATTGGTTTCGTCTTCCTCTTCGAGGAACTCGATTCCGTCTGTCACCGCGACAACTTCCATGGAATATGCACCTTCTGTCACATCCGAGAGGAAACCTTCTATACCGCCACCGTTTATTAGAAAGACATCAGCGGTTTCTAAAAGCTTCATATCTGCAGGTGTAAGCTGATAATCGTGAATGCAACCGGTCTGTGGCTCACTCAGATTTTCAAGTGTCACACCTTCGGCGCCGTCCATAACATTCAGTGCTGCAATGTACACAGGATAAAAGGAGGTAACTACCGTAAGATTATCTTTTTCGGTTGCCTTGTTTTTCGTCATGTACGCAGTCGTAAGAGAATATGCGACAAGTGCTATAAAAATCAGCATTATCGATATTATAGTGTATTTGTTTTTCATTCCGTCTCCTCTTCGTTTGTTCCGAAAACTATGAAATCCATGTACTCCCAAATCTCATCTCTGCCCTGCTTTGTCATGGCTGAATATGGGAATATCTTTGTGCCCGGCTTGCAGTTTAAACCTGTTCTTATGGCTTTTATCTGTTTCTGAAGCTGGCTTTTCTTTATCTTGTCGAGTTTTGTCGCGATGATAACCGGGGCATAGCCCTGATAAACCATCCACTCGTACATCTGTCTGTCATTGGCTCCCGGGTCGTGTCTGATATCGATGAGAAGGAATACTGCCTTAAGCTGCTTTGAAGAATGAAGGTAGTTTTCTATCATCACTCCCCACTTTTCTCTCTCTTTCTGCGATGCCTTGGCATAACCGTATCCCGGAAGATCCACCAGATACATGTCATCGTTCACGCGATAGAAATTTATGGTCTGTGTTTTTCCCGGTTCAGACGATGTTCTTGCCAGTTTTTTTCTGTTCATGAGACCGTTTATGAGCGATGATTTTCCAACATTTGACTTTCCCGCAAATGCTATCTCCGGAAGTTCATTGTCCGGAAGCACACTTGTGATTCCGCAAACTGTCTCAAGTTCTACATTTTTTATAATCATATTTTTACCGTATCTTTCATACTAAACATTTATCCGCTACGCTTTAATTCATCATTTATACGCAACGTATTTTTATTTCTTTGTCGTCTTTTTGGAAACAAGCGCCGTCTTCAAGACTTCATCCATGTGCTCCACATATACGATTTTCAGGCCTTCGAGGATTTCCTTTGAAATCTCCTCAATATCCTTTTCGTTCTCCTTTGGAACAATGACTGTTTTTATTCCGGCATTTTTTGCAGCAAGGATTTTTTCCTTGAGTCCTCCGATTGGAAGCACTCTTCCGCGAAGTGTAATCTCGCCGGTCATGGCAACATCGTGTTTTACTTTTATCTCCGTCAATGCAGAGAGCATTGCCGTAGCCATGGTGATTCCGGCCGACGGTCCGTCCTTCGGAACCGCGCCCTCAGGAATGTGGATATGAATGTCTTTCTCCTTAAAGGTATCGCTTGGTATGCCATACTTGTCCGCAACGGAGCGAATGTAGCTCACTCCCGCCATGGCAGATTCCTTCATGACATCTCCCATCTGTCCGGTGAGCTTGAGTTCGCCTTTACCCGGCATAACATTCACTTCTATCTCAAGTGTATCGCCGCCGACACTTGTCCAAGCAAGGCCTCTCACGATACCAACCTGAGGTTTCTCGGCAGCCTTATCAAAGCTGTAGATTTCTTTTCCGAGAATCTTCTTGAGTTTGTCCGGAGTCACCGTATACTTTTTGGTCTTTTTCTCATATATATCAAGAGCTGCTTTTCTGCAAATCTCACCGAGGCGGCGCTCAAGGTTTCTCACTCCGGCCTCTCTGGTGTAGTGTCTTATGATATGTCTTAAAGCGTCATCACTTATCTTAAGCTGGCTTTCCTTCAAGCCGTTTCTCTCAAGCTGTTTTGCCATCAGATGCTCTTTTGCGATATGGAATTTTTCGTTTTCCGTGTAGCTTGTGACCTCGATGACTTCCATTCTGTCGAGAAGCGGTCTCGGTATATTATGGATGTCATTCGCTGTCGCTATAAAAAGCACTTCCGAAAGGTCCACCGGAACTTCAACATAGTGATCCACAAAGTGGATATTCTGCTCCGAATCAAGCACCTCAAGAAGTGCCGAGCTGGTATCTCCTTTGTAATCACTGGAAACCTTGTCTATCTCGTCGAGGAGCATAAGCGGATTCTTTACCTTCGCCTGACGAAGTCCTGTGACTATACGCCCCGGCATCGCTCCGACATAGGTTCTTCTGTGGCCTCTGATTTCGGCTTCATCTCTCACACCGCCAAGTGCGATTCGAACCATCTTCTTGTCAAGCGCGGTTGCAACTGAACGTGCGATGCTTGTCTTTCCTGTTCCCGGAGGTCCCACAAGACAAATGATTGGACTCTGACCTTTCTCGGTAAGGTTTCTCACAGCGAGAAACTCCAGCATTCTGCTCTTTACTTTTTCGAGTCCGTAATGGTCTCTCTCAAGGATTTCTCTGGCTCTTTCGATATCGGTGTTATCCTCGGAAACCTTGTTCCACGGAAGGTCTAAGAGTGTCTCGATATATCCTCTGCTCACAGCGCTTTCCGATGAATTGCTGTTTATGTTTTTGAATCTGTCGATTTCCTTTTTTATCTTGGCTTTTACTTCCTTCGGAGCTTTCAGCTTTTTAAGGCTCTTTTCAAAGTCCTCTATCTCGCTCTCCGAATTGTCTCCAAGCTCCTCGCGGATGACCTTCATCTGCTCGCGGAGAAGGTATTCCTTTTGGTTCTTGTCCACTTCCGCTTTTACTTTTTCGCGGAATTCGTTCTTTATTTCGTTTATGTTCATTTCCTGAACAAGAATCGAAGACAGGACAGTGTACTCTTCCTCGAGACTCATGGCTGAGAGAAACTTCTGTTTTTCGGTATAATTCACCGGCAGGTTGTTTATCATGAGACTCATGGTCTTTCTCAAATCCGTTCCTGCCGCAATCTGCTTTACGTAGTCTTTTCCAAGTTTTCCGTTTGAAATTGAATATCGTCTGAATGTATCCTGAAGTGCTCTCAGCATTCCCTGCTCAATTTCAAAATCCACCGGATCAGGGTCATCCAAAAGCATAATCTCCGCTCTAAGGTAGGTTCCTCCAGGTCCAAAGCTTGTAAGGGCAGCCTTTTTTTCTCCCTCAACAAGAACTCTCACAACGTCATTCTGAAGCTTTATAACCTGCTTTACCTCGGCCATAACACCTACAGGATACAAATCCGATATTGATGGATTATCTATTTCCGAATCCATCTGTGTGACAAGAAACAGCTTTCTGTTTCCGTTCATTACAGATTCCACTGCCTTTATGGATCTGCTTCTTGATATGTCAAAATGTGCTACCATGTTCGGCAAAATCGTCACTTCTCTGAGCGCAACAGCCGGCATGGAAAGAATAATCTCGTCCATATGCTAACCTTCTTTATTACACAACGAGCCGGACATAAATATCCGGCTGTTTTGTATGTGTTATTTAATTATGCACTTCTGCTGTCTGTCAGAAGTCTCTGCTGTTCATCTTCAAGTGCTTTCTTGGTCTCTGCCATCGCAAGTCTCTCATCGATGATAACTGATTTTATGTCATCAGTTGAAGGTATTCTGTACATGAGATCCATGAGAAGTTTCTCCATGATTGATCTCAAACCTCTTGCTCCGGTGTTCTGCTCAAGAGCTCGTTTTGCAATAGCTCTAAGTGCATCTTCATTGAACTGAAGCTCAACTCCGTCGAGTTCGAACAGTTTCTGATACTGTTTTACAAGGCTGTTCTTCGGCTCGGTCAATATGCGTACCAAAGCTTCTTCATCGAGTGAATCAAGTGATACATGTACCGGAACTCGTCCGATAAACTCAGGAATAAGACCAAATTTTATCAAGTCCTGAGGCATGACATTCTTGAATACCTCACCAATGTTCTCATCCTTCTTGGTTTTAACGACTGCTCCGAATCCGATTCCGGTTTCATCGAGTCGTGTCTCAACTATCTTCTCAAGTCCGTCGAAAGCTCCGCCGCAGATGAAAAGAATATTTGTGGTGTCTATCTGAATGAGCTCCTGCTGAGGATGTTTTCTTCCACCCTGAGGAGGAACTGACGCCATGGTTCCCTCAAGAATCTTGAGGAGTGCCTGCTGAACGCCCTCTCCGGAAACATCTCTTGTTATGGAAACATTTTCGGATTTCTTTGTAATCTTATCTATCTCGTCGATGTAGATGATACCTCTCTGAGCTCTTGGGATATCATAATCCGCTGCCTGGATAATCTTAAGAAGTATGTTTTCAACATCCTCTCCGACGTATCCGGCCTCTGTGAGTGTTGTCGCATCCGCTATTGCAAAAGGAACGTTCAACACTCTCGCCAATGTCTGTGCAAGAAGCGTCTTTCCTGAACCTGTAGGTCCAAGCATGAGAATGTTACTCTTCTGAAGTTCCACTTCATTGTCAGACTTTGCAAGTATTCTCTTGTAATGGTTGTACACTGCTACCGAAAGAACTTTTTTTGCTTCTTCCTGACCTATTACATAGTCATCCAGGAAAGCTTTGAGTTCTTCAGGCTTCAAAAGGTTTATATCATCAGAGTTTTCCGATTTTGAATCATCGTATCCAAACTCATCATCTATTAAATCTGCGCAGATATCGATACACTCGTCACAAATATACGCACCGTTCTGTCCGGCGATAAGTTTGTTTACCTGCGAGTGTTTTCTGCCGCAAAAGGAACATCTTACATTGCTGCTGTCCCCATCCTGACGTTTTCCTGCCATCTTATATCCTCTCGTTATTTAGCACAAATTCTGCTCCCCGCTTGTGCTATCTATTCTTTATGATACTGTCGATGAGACCGTATTCAAGTGCCTCCTCGGCGCTCATGTAGTAGTCACGCTCAGTATCCGCTGCAACTACATCATAAGGTTTTCCTGTGTTTTCCGCAAGAATCTCATTCAACTTTTTCTTTGTCTTTAAGATATTTTCTGCGGCAATCTGAATCTCTGTTGCCTGACCTTTTGCACCGCCTGATGGCTGATGGATCATAATCTCTGCATTTGGAAGTGCAAATCTCTTTCCCTTTGCTCCACCTGCAAGAAGGAATGCACCCATGCTTGCAGCCATTCCGATACAGATAGTTGAAACATCACACTTGATGTACTGCATTGTATCGTAGATTGCCATTCCGGCTGTAACCATTCCACCAGGTGAATTGATGTAAAGGTGAATATCCTTTGAAGGATCCTCTGACTCAAGGAATAAAAGCTGTGCCACTGTAAGGCTTGCTGTTGTCTCGTTTACTTCTTCTCCAAGGAAGATGATTCTATCTTTCAAGAGACGTGAATAGATGTCGTAACTTCTCTCGCCTCTGCTTGTCTGCTCTACTACGTAAGGTATTAAACTCATTATAAGAACCTCCTAAAATAATTTTTATAAAAATCGAAACAGACCAACCCACTTATAGCGCAGGTCAGTCTGTCATTTGCCTTTGAATATGTACTACTATTCAGTAGCCTCTTTTGCAGCTTTGCTCTTTGCTTTTGCTCTCTCTTTTACGTTGTCCATGATGAAAGTAACAGCCTTCTGGATTTCAATATCCTTCTTCATGCTCTTCTTCTCAGCATCTCCAACCATCTCTTTGAGCTTATCTGCTTCCATTCCGTACATGCCTGCCATCTTTTCGATTTCTGCATCTACGTCCTCATCTGTTGCAACGAGGTTTTCTTCTTTAGCGATTGCTTCAAGTACAAGGCTTGACTTAATTCTTGTAACAGCCTCAGGTCTTACCTGCTCCATGAGTTTCTCACGGTTCATTCCTGAGAACTGAAGGTACTGCTCGAATGAAAGTCCCTGTGATGTGATTCTGCTAGCGAATTCCTCAATCATTGACTCGCACTGTGTATCGATCATCGGCTCAGGGATCTCCATTGAAGACTTGTCGATAATCTTCTGGATTGCTTCGTCTTCCTTTGTTCCCTTAGCTTCGTTTTCTTTTCTCTCTGTGAGTTTCTTCTTTACATCTTCCTTGTACTCAGCAAGTGTATCGAATTCTGAAACATCTCCTGCGAATTCATCGTTGATTTCAGGAAGCTCTTTTCCCTTAATCTCATGAATCTTTACCTTGAAGAGTGCAGGCTTTCCGGCAAGCTCAGGTGCATGGTACTGCTCTGGGAATGTTACGTTTACGTCAACGTCATCTCCGGCGTTCTTTCCAACGAGCTGTGCCTCAAATCCATCGATGAATGATCCTGAACCAAGCTCAAGTGAGTATCCCTCTGCCTTTCCGCCATCGAATGGAACTCCGTCTACAGATCCTTCGTAATCGATAACAACTGTGTCACCGTTCTCTGCAGCACGTCCCTCTACTGTGACGATTCTTGCATTCTTCTCTGCTTCTCTCTTGATTTCAGCATCTACTTCTTCGTCTGAAACGCTTGTATCTATCTTTGTAACAGTTACACCGTTGTATTTTCCAAGCTTAACTTCAGGTCTTACAGCAACCTCTGCTGTGAAGATGAATGGCTTTCCAGGTGCGATCTGTACGATGTCGATTCCAGGTCTTGAAACGATGTCAATTCCACTCTCATCAACTGCTTTTCCGTAGTTCTCAGAGATAAGTGTGTTTGCAGCATCCTCAAAGAAGATTGCTACTCCATACATCTTTTCAATCATGGCTCTTGGAACTTTTCCCTTACGGAATCCAGGAACTGAGATTTTTCCTCTCTCTTTAAGGTATGCTCTCTGAATAGCGTCCTCTACCTTATCCTCAGGAATTTCTATTGTAAGCTTAGCCATGCTTTTTTCTAAATTTTCAACTGATACCTTCATTTATAAAACTTTCCTCCTTAGAAATCTATTATAAAGCCTTTAAAAAGCTGTTAAAGTCTCGCAGTCAAGTTGGTATTATAGCATAGTTGCAGTCTTTTCGTCAACCGTAGTGAATTCAGGGAAAAGTTTGAAATAGTCTCACTTTTTATTCATTTTCTTGTTTTTTTTAGTCAATTGTTGTAGTATAGTTAATGCACCAGTTACTTTTGGCCTATTTTTTGAAAGGAGTGTCCTATGGATAAAGAACCGGAAATGATTAATGAATTGGAAGAAATTGCTGCAACTGCAGAAGAAATTGCTATAGATGTACCCGAGGCTGAGGCCGAAATTGAGATTCCGGATGCTCCTATTGAAGAACCGATGGCCGAGGAAGCTCCTGTTGAGGAACCTGTGATTGAGGAACCTGTGGCCGGGGAAGCTCCTGTTGAGGAGATTGTAATCCCTGAAGCTCCGATTGAGGAATCAATAATTGAGGATATTTCCGAAATACTGACGGAAGAACCGGTGGCTGAGGAACCTGTAATAGAAGAGCCGGTAATCGAGGAGCCGTCTATTGAGGAACCGGTCAACGAGGAAACTATCGAGATTCCAATTGAGGAAGTAGCTACTGAAGAAGTTCCTATTGAAGAACCAGCGATTGAAGAGTCAGTAGCTGAAGAAACATTGGTTGAAGAGCCAGTAGCTGAAGAACCTGTGGTTGAAGAGCCGGTAGCTGAAGAACCTGTGGTTGAAAAGCCGGTAGCTGAAGAACCTGTGGTTGAAGAGCCGGTAGCTGAAGAAACATTGGTTGAAGAGCCAGTAGCTGAGGAAGTTACCGAAATATTAACGGAAGAACTTATAATTGAAGAAGCTCCTGTTGAGGAGCCGGCTATTGAAGAGTCTCCTGAATTTGAAATTCCGGAGCCTGAGATTGACGAGTCATCTCTCTCAGAAGATGTGAAGACTATGTCGGTCGAAGAGATTGCCTCTGAAATCAATGATTACGCATCTGCAAAAACAGATGTTTCAAAATATCTGGAACTCTCAATTGGTGAAAACGGAAGCTCCTATATAGCTATTCAGGTTTCTCCGGAAGAATTTGAGTCAATCGTTGGAATGCCTGCAGCTGCTATCACCCCTGTTATGATTTCAGGAAACTGCTTAAATGCTGTGGCAGAAGATCAGATTATCAAAAAGAACTTATTTACCGGGGAGTGCACTGTTAAGAATTCTTCGCCTGATACAGTTAATGCAATACTTCAGAGCATTACGGATATCGCGGAGTGCAACACCAAAAAGATAGATGCCAATCCTGATTTGGCTGATTCTGTAAAGGACATTATCAATATTACTGACGAAAGCATAGATAAGCTTAACAACAAATTATCAGAGAGGAACAGTCTTTTGAAGATTGCCACTGATGATAATGGTCAGAGACTTGTATTAGACGGAAACAATGTTGGCCATTCTCTTCAGGAAGTATTGTGGGTATTGAGTTTATAAATAGTAACAGTCATTCCTTATGGAATGGCTGTTATTTTTAATGCCAATACAAAAACGACCGACACTTTTGTGTCGGTCGTTTTATTTGCTTTATCGTCGAGAAAACTTCTCTTTACTCGATTGGCTTAAGATCATCTGCTACGATAAGCTCAGCTTCTGTAGCTTCCTTAATCTGATCTACTGTAAACTCTGGGTTGTACTCTTTAAGAACAAGTCCCTTATCTGTTACATCGATAACAGCCATCTCTGTGATGATCTTTGTAACACATGTCTGTGTTGTAAGTGGAAGTGTGCACTCCTTAAGAATCTTTGGTGAGCCCTTCTGTGTGTGCTCCATAGCTACGATAACGTTGCTAGCACCTGCACAGAGGTCCATAGCTCCACCCATTCCAGGAACCATCTTTCCAGGAATGATCCAGTTTGCAAGGTTACCCTTCTGGTCTACCTGAAGAGCTCCAAGTACTGTAGCGTCTACATGTCCACCACGGATAAGTCCGAATGATGTAGCTGAATCGATGAATGCTCCACCGATAGCAACGCTTGAAGGTGCTCCACCTGCGTCTACAACTTCCCAGTCAACGTGAGCTTCGTCAGGAGCTGATCCTGCACCTGCCATACCAAGCTCGGCCTCAAGTGTTACGTGCACATCTTCAGGAAGATATGCAGGAACCATTGTAGGAAGACCGATACCAAGGTTTACGAAATCTCCGTCCTTGAATTCTTTAGCAACTCTTTTAGCAATATATGCCTTGATTTCTGATTTATCCATAATAACGATTTCCCTCCCTTACTTTTCTACGATATAATCTACAACTACACCTGGGATGAGAACCTCATCAGGATCCAACATGTCTACAAGTTCATTTGTCTGTACGATAACTGTCTTTCCAGCGAAAGCCATAACAGTGTTGAAGTTACGAGCATCACCATGGATAAAGATGTTTCCGTACTTATCACATTTAGAAGCATAGATTAAAGCAACATCTGCCTTGAGTGGACGCTCAAAGAGATAATCTTTTCCATCTATGTTCATAATTGTCTTCTTTGTGTTTCCAACGTCTTCAGATCCGTCACCTACAGGTGTTCCAATACCGGTTGGTGTCAAAACTCCACCGAGTCCGTATCCGCCTGCACGAATCTTCTCTGCCATAGATCCCTGAGGTACCAATGTAACCTTCATAGATCCGTCATTCATCTTCTGTCCAACTTCAGGGTTGAGACCGATATGTGTAGCCCAAAGCCATGAAACCTGTCCATTGTGGATAAGCTCATGTAATCCATGCTCATAACGCTTTGGATCCCCACCGTCGTTTGCGATTGCTGTAAGGTTTTTAACCCCTGACTCTGCTACAGCATGAAGCAACTCGTTAGGGCCACCTGCGCTCAAGAAACCGCCGACCATAACGCTGTCGCCATCTTTTACCTTAGCTGCAGCTTCCTGTAAAGAAATAACTTTAGCCATTTCTATACCTCCTACAAAACTTTTGATTATTGGATTTGCGTTTCCGCTCGACCATTATATTAGCACAACAGATGCCAAATCTCAATTGATTTTTGGTAAAAATGTTCAAAAAAGGTGTGTATTTTTCGTGATTTATTGACATATTTTTAACATTAAGTACTAAAGTAATGTCTAGCACAAATATGTTTCTATTGTTCTTTTTACGTAATCTGAGCTAAGTGGGTTTTGTGATGTCTCAAAAGTCATTATCATGTTTATTCCACTGTAGTATCCTGCACTCTCGTATTCTTGTATCTTGGCAACATTTTTGTTCGCGTATGCTATATTATCCATCATTCCAAAGTGTTCCCATACAAACTCCTGTCTGGTCCTTATATTTAGGCAGATAAAATCCGGCCTTACCGTTCTTCCATTCAAGCCTAAAGGATACTCATATCTGTAAGGAATCCCCAGTCGTTCCAGCTGGTTAGCAATAATAAGCTCACTCTTTGACCTGACTCTTACTCCCTTATCTGAGATTAGTTTTACCTCTTCAGAATATGGCATAGGATCATACTGTACCTTTTTCCATTTTTTAACGAACAAATCATCCGGTTCTATAATTGGAATGACTAGTTTTTTCCTGGCATCCGCCATTCTTAAATAAATTTCATCAATCTCATTTGGATTGTACTTATCTATGAATCCGGACAGACTGCTTCTCATACTGTTCAATTTCCTGATAATAGCCTTATCATAATCACGTTGCGCAATCTTTCTAAGTGAATCTACGTTTTTTTCTTTTACGTATATTCGCTTTTTGTTTTCCCTATTGTAGAAATAATACTGGTCGCAACCGTGACTCTTACTAACCACAAAGCTCAGGTTTTCGCTAGTATTTGCTTTTTTCAATCTCTTGTTTGCCACTTCAATAAGACTATCCAATTCCCCCAATTGTTTCTGCAGTTTTTCTCTGTAATTCTCCATAGTTACCCCTTTCTCATTAATGGTTGTTACTTTCCCCTTCTTCAAAACCTTCCCGAACTCTCCAACTATCCTTATCCTGTCAAAATCTTTCCCTCGACTACGTGTAATTCAATAATATTTGTAATCATGCAGGTAATCTTCCTTTGTCACTGATGCCTACTACGTGTATCGCTTTCCGTTTCCTCCAAATCACCGTAATTTCATATTGTTATTTGAGAGAATTTACGTGAGTGAGTCATTATTTATGTTTTTTCCCCGTAATCACTCCTCTTTTTTTACCTATTTTTACGTGAACTATCTAATGTTTTGTCCTTCATACACGTAATCTTGAAAAATAGGTTTTCAAATCACCTGTAAAGCATGAAAAATCAAGTTTTCACACGTAGTCGTCCCAGCCTCAGTAGACCTCCATTAACTACTAATTGTTTTGCTATATTAAGCTTGTTTAAATCATTTCTTTTGGAATTCAACGATTGTCCAAGAATAGACAACCACGTCAAAGTGATTCCTTGACAGAGCTTGGGAAAGCTCTTGAAATACA
>JAILLZ010000224.1 GCA_024692885.1 Lachnospiraceae bacterium
GTACTTGGAAGAGGGACTTGTTGGTGCACACGGTGCCTACACGCTGGAGTATGACGGATTCAAAAAGATTTATCAGTACCTTGATCGTTATTCCAAGAGAAACGATACGGATATTCAGATTGTTCTTTTCACTCTTGTTGAGGAGGGAAAAACCTACATTGATTTGAATATAGTGGATGAGACAATGAAAGCCTTCAACAGAGCTGTTGTTGACTCCCTTCGCAGGGTTGATGTCGGAAGCATATACTCAAGTAATCAGTACATTCTCATCCTGATGGATACAGCTACCGAAAACGGAGATACCGTGGCAAAGCGCGTTATTGAGAAGTTCCAGAAGATTAGCCCGTATGAGGGTGTTGATGTGCTCACGGAAATCGAAACTATGTCTGCGATGAGAAACCAGATGTAGCACATATCTTACAACTCCGCTGGATTTATACCGATAAAATCAGTTGCTGCCTCGGATGACATTTCTCTAGGTTCGAGCAGCTTTCCCCTGATTTCGCATGCTGCAAATAAAACGCGCTTCGCTTGAACGATATTTTCGCATGCGATAGGGAAAACTGCTTTCTCACCAAGAGAAAGTAAG
Source organism: Lachnospiraceae bacterium (assembly GCA_024692885.1). Classification (GTDB taxonomy): domain Bacteria; phylum Bacillota; class Clostridia; order Lachnospirales; family Lachnospiraceae; genus JAILHT01. Next base: position 590 of record JAILLZ010000224.1, read on the forward strand.
CCATCCCACGTAAAGCAACTGATTTTATGGTAATAAATCTTCGCGGGATGTCAGAAATGCGGCATCGATACTGTGCATGATGTTCGTTCAACATGAATTTCGACATAAGACAATAAAATAAATATACAACCGCCATGCGCATATTAAAACCTCCCGGTATTTTACAACTGGGAGGTTTTGCTATGTTTCAATTATAAAAATTCTATAGAATCGTTTTAAACTTACTCGTCGATTGAGTAGTTTGGAGCCTCCTTTGTGATATGGATATCATGTGGGTGGCTCTCTTTTAATGCTGCTGAAGTGATCTTCACGAACTTGCTTCTGTCGTGAAGGTCTGTGATGGTCTTGCATCCGCAGTATCCCATTCCGGAACGGATTCCGCCGAGCATCTGGAAGATTGTATCCTCAACCATTCCCTTGTATGCTACACGTCCTTCAACTCCTTCAGGAACAAGCTTCTTTGCATCTTCCTGGAAGTAACGGTCTTTACTTCCGTTCTCCATGGCGGCGATACTTCCCATACCACGGTAAACCTTGTATTTTCTTCCCTGATAAAGCTCGTATGTTCCAGGTGCCTCGTCACATCCTGCGAAGAGTGAACCCATCATACATACGTTAGCGCCGGCTGCGAGAGCTTTGGTCATGTCTCCTGAGTACTTGATACCACCGTCGGCGATTACAGGGATGTTATTCTGCTTTGCTACCTCATAGCAGTCCATGATAGCTGAAATCTGTGGAACACCGATTCCGGCAACGACTCTTGTTGTACAGATGGAACCAGGTCCGATACCTACCTTTATGGCATCAGCGCCGGCTTCGATAAGAGCCTTTGCTGCTTCTCCTGTAGCGATGTTTCCTGCGATAACCTGAAGGTCAGGATAAGCTGTTTTAATCTTTTTAACTGCCTCGATGATGTTCTTTGAATGTCCGTGAGCTGAGTCTACAACAACAACGTCAACCTGAGCTTTTACCAAAGCTTCGATTCTGTCCATCATGTTTGCAGTGATTCCTACTCCGGCTCCGCAAAGAAGTCTTCCGAGTGAGTCTTTTGCAGAAAGCGGATACTTGATCTGCTTCTCAATATCTTTAATAGTGATAAGACCTTTGAGGTTTCCGTCGTTATCTACTATAGGAAGTTTCTCTTTTCTTGCTTTTCCAAGGATTCTCTTTGCTTCTTCGAGAGTGATTCCTTCTTTTGCTGTAACGAGATTTTCTGAAGTCATGCAATCGGAAATCTTCTGTGAGTAATCCTCCTCAAATTTGAGGTCACGGTTTGTGATGATTCCCACAAGTTTCTTTGTTCCGTTTGCGCAGATAGGAACACCGGAAATTCTGAATTTTCTCATCAAATCTTCGGCATCCTGTAATGTATTGTCAGGATATAAGAAAAATGGATCGGTGATAACACCGTTTTCGGAACGTTTTACTTTGTCTACCTCTTCAGCCTGAGCTTCGATGGACATGTTTTTGTGAATGATACCTATTCCACCCTGTCTTGCCATAGCAATTGCCATGCGGTGTTCGGTAACTGTATCCATTGCTGCACTCATCATAGGGATGTTGAGCACTACCTTGTTGGTGAGCTTGGTTGTCACGTCAACCATGTTTGGAGTTATCTCTGAATACTGAGGTACCAAGAGTACGTCATCAAATGTGATGCCTTCGCCGATAATACGAGCCATTTATTCTTTCCTCCTTATAAATCTTCCGTTTTTATAAATTATTTTAACGAATGATAGCAAAAATAAATAGGGGTGTCAATCAAAGACTTACTATCTTCACAAAGTTTTTTTAATGTGTTAAATTTAATAGAAATTTGAGCGGAATTATTATTAAATGTTTACAATAAAGGAACAGACTCATGGAATTCAGACCCTGCATAGATATACATAACGGATGCGTCAAGCAGATAGTGGGCAGCAGCCTTAAGGATAAAAATAATGAAGCAAAGGACAATTTCGTTTCTGAAAAGGACGCAAAGTATTATGCTTCCATGTATAAAAAAGACAACCTCAAGGGTGGGCACATAATCCTTTTGAATCCTACCGAGAGTGAGTATTATGAAAAAACCAAAAGCCAGGCGATGGAGGCTTTGAAGGAATATCCGGGCGGAATGCAGATTGGCGGTGGCATAAAAGATACCAACGCAAAGGGATTTCTTGATGCCGGAGCAAGCCATGTTATAGTGACTTCCTTTGTTTTTCGGGATGGACAGATCAATTATGAAAACCTTGAAAAACTTGTAGCGGCCTGTGGAAAAGAGCATGTGGTTCTTGATCTGAGCTGCAGGAAACGTGATGGAAAGTATTATGTAGTGACGGATCGCTGGCAGAAGTTCACTGATGAAGTCGTGGACAGCAAGCTTTTGGACAAGCTTATGGAGTATGCCGATGAGTTCCTTGTACATGCTGTAGATGTCGAGGGAAAGACAAACGGTATCGAGGAAGAACTTGTAGAACTCCTGGGTGCATGGGGGAAACTTCCTATTACATATGCGGGCGGAATAAGCTCTATGGATGACATAAAAAAGATTGAGACCCTCGGAAAAGGAAAGATGAATTTTACAGTTGGAAGTGCGCTCGATATTTTCGGTGGAAAACTAAAGTATTCCGATTTGGTTTCATCTAATTAATAGCTTACGAATTATTATATAGCAGCTAAGGCATTCAACATAATAAAAAGAAAAGAAATACATTGACACTTAAGTCGCACAATACAAGGAGGCAACATGGGAAAAACAATGAAATTCACAAAGATGCATGGCATCGGAAATGATTATGTATATGTAAACTGTTTTGAGGAGACAGTGGAAAACCCTTCCGAGGTTTCAAAGTTTGTGAGCGACAGACATTTTGGAATCGGTTCGGACGGTCTTATTTTGATAAAGCCATCCGATGTTGCGGATTTTGAGATGGACATGTACAACGAGGACGGTTCCCGTGGAAAAATGTGCGGAAACGGCATAAGATGCGTTGCAAAATATGTTTACGACAAAGGCCTCACAGACAAGACAAACATTAGCATAAATACTTTGTCGGGGATAAAGTATCTCGATTTGACTGTGGAAAACGGAAAAGTTTCTTCCGTAAAAGTAAACATGGGTGCACCGATTACAAAAGCAAAGGAAGTACCGGTTGCTTCAGATAAAGAAATCATTGTTTCACAAGCTTTTTCTGCTAAAGAGGGTAAACTTGTGGATAAAGCATATGATTCTGCAAAGTTCGATCATTTTAATGAGGATTCGGATTTGTACAGGATAACATGTGTTTCCATGGGAAATCCGCATTGCATAATATTTACCGATGAGGAAGTGAAAAACATTGATCTTCCTAAGTTCGGACCTCGATTTGAAAAGAATGCATTTTTCCCGGAAAGTGTAAACACAGAGTTTGTAAATGTAATAAAGAAGAATGAGCTTTGCATGAGAGTATGGGAGAGAGGTTCAGGAGAAACTCTTGCCTGTGGAACAGGAGCCTGTGCAGTGGCAGTTGCTGCCATTCTTAACGGATATGCAGATTATGACACGAACGTGCTCGTACATCTCTTGGGTGGAGATCTTAGGATAAAATGGGACAAAGAAAAGGACCTTGTCTTTATGACAGGTCCCGCTACAATCGTTTATGATGGAATCATTGATTTGTCCGAGTAGATTATCTCGGTGTTTATCTTTTCTTTAAACCATTCGTTTAGTTTATCTTGGAAATAATGGGCACCCCATGAACCGGTGTCAACCAAAACTTCGTTTACCGCATCCATCAGTTCGCTGCATATCAAAAGGATGCGGTAGGCTCTTTTATAGAAGTCTTCAAGGCTTTCGTCATATCTTTGCACAATATCACCGCCAAGTTTGACCATATCATTGTTCACAAAACCGCAAACTGCCACTGTGTATATTCCGAAGGCATTCTTTCGTTCCACAAGGCTGACAGACTGCATTTTTCGACAATTGATAATATCGAGCTCAGTCCCTTTCGATTTCTCGAGCCATCTGTTGAATTCGCTTAAGTCATGATTTTGAGTCATAGAATCACCCATTCACAAACAACAGTTGATATAAATAAATAATATAATAATTTTCGCGTTTCGGCAATCATTATAATTACTAATAGAATCGACGATTCGGATGCTATATTTAATATTTCGGAGCTAAAAACTAGTTATTGATTACAAGTCCGTTCTCATCAACGGTAACCCCGTATGACAGGCTTGTAAAATATGAAAACAGCGAAGCTGCCTCGTCGCCCTCCGACTGATAAGTCCATGCGTTGGAAGCCGCTGCAGGGATTACTTCATAGATTGCACTTAAACTCAGATCATTGTCAGATGAACTGCCATCGGTTGATGCTGAAGATGAACTATCATTTGCTGTGCTTGAAGAATTCTCGGAAACAGTAACCTTGATTGCTGCAGTTTTCTCGGTGGTCTGTCCGAAAATAAAGTTTCCGAGGCTGTAGAAAACAGGCTTTCCGTCAAAGAACTGTATTCCCTGGAGGCAGTGTGGGTGTGAACCAATGACGAGATCCGCTCCGGCTTCGATATACATCTTTGCCATGTTTACCTGATAATCTTCAGGGTGGCTTTGTCTTTCGATTCCCCAATGCACAAACACTGTGAGGTAATCACATTTATCCCTTGCTTCTTTTATTGCAGCGATAAGCTTTGCCGGATCGTAAGTTCCGAAACATCCGGGATTTGTGTCGGTAGCTTCCCAGGAAGCTAAAGGCCAGACTCTGGATGCTGAGAGAAAACCAAAATCAATTCCGTTTGCATTTATGGTTTCGAGTTCCGCCGCTCTGGTTGCGTTTGCTCCTGCACCCGAATAAATGATGCCTGCATTATCCAAAGTGTCGAAGGTGTCAAGCAAAGCGTCTGTTCCGTAATCAAGGACATGGTTGTTTGCCAGAGTTACTATGTCTATTCCCATGTCAGTGAGCGCGGTGACGTATACTGGATCGGTCCTGAAGGTGAACTGCTTGTCCTCAGCTTTCACACCTCTAGTACTGAAAGGAAACTCCTCGTTTACCATGCAGATGTCGGCTGAATTCATGAGGTTTTGCAAATCATTGGAAAGAATTCCGTCTATTCCTGATGCCTGATATAAAGGAAGCGTTCTGTCGCCGAGGAGAATGTCCCCTGTGAAAACGAGGGTTGCGGACTTTGGCTCTTCCGGAGGTGTATTTGCATCATCGCCTGTAGCAGAGTCTTTGCTTGAAGTGGAATCATTTCCTAAATCAGAGTCGGCGTCTGAAGTGTTATCCGCATCATTAGAATCTGATATTTCCTCCGACGAAAGCGCTGTTTCCGCCTCAGTGTGACCTGCTTTCTGCGTCTTCAATATAAATAACAGTGCCACCATAACGATTAGCAGTGCAGGTATCAATATAATCAAAACTCTTAATGTCTTATTTCTCATAGCTACTCCCTATATAATAAAGATAATTAAATCATAGTTAAGTGACGATGCAGTGTCAAACCGATTAATCATCACTTTCTGCGTTTTTCGACATGAATCAGTGTACGCATCTAAATCGATCTAAGTTCAATCTTGCAGACGAATTGATATAGGTGTA